>CAMOOZ010000285.1 GCA_946621895.1 uncultured Lachnospiraceae bacterium
CATACCTGAAAATATGGGAGGGGATCTTGAAGCGCGGGTTCAAAGTCCGCAGAAAGCTTTTAATGCTTTCCGGATCGAAGGCCGCATTTTTATCCTTCATCGTCACACAGGCCTCCACACTCTCGCCATAAATGGGATGCGGGGCGCCCATGACCTTGACTTCCTTTATGCTCTCCAGCTGATTGATCGCCGCCTCGATCTCGGAAGGGGAAATATTCTCGCCTCCGCGGATGATCACATCCTTGATCCGTCCGGAAAGATGCAGAAAACCATCCTCATCGAAATAGCCCAGATCTCCCGTATGCAGCCAGCCGTCTTCGTCGATCGGCTGTTTGTCCTCCGGCAGCCTGTCATAGCCGTTCATCAGGTTAAGGCCCCTGGCGACCACCTCTCCGATCTGGCCCTGAGGCAAAAATCCGCCCTTTCCGTCAGAAATGCGGACATCCAGCCCCTCGATCGCCTTTCCCACCGTCTGCGCGCGCTTTTCCACCAGATCGGAGGGCACGACCATCGTTAACGGCGCCGCCTCGCTCTGACCATACATATTGATAAAGGTGGCGTTGCTGTATTCCAGCTCCAGCCGCATCATCTGGACAGGCGTGGACATGCCGCCTGCGATCATGCACAAGTGCAGATACGGCGCCACCTTTTCAGGGAAGCTTTCATGCTCCGATAACGCGATGTAAACCGCGCCGACCGCGGCCATATCGGAAATGCGATAGGCATCGATCTCGCGCACAAGGGTGTCCGGTTTGTAATCCGGCGGCAGGCAGACCGTTGCCCCGCGGCACAGATAGGAATAGCTCATCAGAAGCCCCAGGATATGAAAAAGAGGAACCGCGACACATGCACAGTTCCCGCCCTGTCCTGCAACATTCGTGTTGAAGGCTCCGGCATCAAAGCTCAGCGCCCGCTGGGACACCAGCACCGCCTTCGGCTTTGATGTCGTTCCCGAGGTAAAAATAATAAAAGCGGGGTCATCCGCTTCCTCCTCCGTCCGGGCGTCCTCCTCTGCGCCTTCCCCGGTCATTTTCCCCAGTTCCAACACGGAAGGACGGATATCCATGCAATGCTCATCCGGGATGCCCGCAAGAGCGGAAAGCTTTTTTAAGGCGTCCGGATCCTTTTTTGTCTCCCCGTTTTCGCCGCAGAGCAAAAAGGAGGTTTCTGTCATCTCAAGGAGCTCTGCCGCGTCCTGCAGGCTGTAGCTGTAATTCAGCAATACAGCGGTTCCTCCCGCTTTCACGATGGCAAAAAAGGCAATGAGCCAGTTTGCGCAATTATAACTCCAAAGCCCCACCCGGCTGCCTTTTTCCACCCCCATCTCCCGCAGGGAACGGGAAAGGCGGCTGATCCCCTGATGCAGCTCCTCATAGGTACAGCCTTCCCCGCCTCCCACAATGGCGGGGCGGCCCAGGTGATCTCTGTTCAGACACAATGAAAATAAACTGCTGTCCATCTGTCATTCCCTCCGCAATGGCTGCAATATAAGATTCAGCGGTCAAAAGCCTGCTCCCACATGGAAGTGGGAGACAGGCCCCGGATCCTCAAAGCGCAAGGCTTTCCCGCCATGCGCTCCGCGGCAGGCTGAAATGACTTGCCGGCTCGGTTTGTACCCCCAGATCATGCGCCCTGAACGCCTCCTCAAAGGCCTCTCCATAGGCGGATTCTTCGCTCATGGAGAGACATTCAATGCTGAAGATCCCATTATGCTCGATCACATTCAGATGCATTGTATTTCTGCCGGCAGGCAAACACAAAAACCGGACCTCCGTGATCTGCTCCAGATAATCGGTCGGATGCATGGAGCCGATATAGTCCAGGTAAAAGGTATCATGGGAGGCGCCGATAAAACCCGCCGGCTTTTTGATCTCCTCCTCATAGCTGACGGCCTCGTTCATGCGTTTTTGGTACATGCCGCCCAACCGGTTGACGACCGCCCGCTGCAGATTGGGATCCATCTGCTGCTTCAGCATTCCTCTTAAGGCTGCTGCCTTTTCCGCAAAGGGCATCGCATCCATCGGCGTGCCCGAAAGGGGCAGCACGATCCGGGAGGAACAGTTTTTGAAGGTTTCTTCGCAGCCCAGCATCCGTCTGACGGAAACCGGGATATTGGTAACGACAGGGGCGTCCGCCTCCGGGTGCACCCGCAGAATTGCTTCTCCCATCAGCATGGCCAGCGCGATCGACGGAGAGGTTTTGTTTTCATGCACAAATGCCATCAGCTCATCAGACTTCAGGCGAAACCCGAGCACATTCACCTTCTCGCCTGTCTCATAGGAGCATTCCGGAATGTGATAGGGCGCGGGCATTTCCCGTTTTTCCGGCATGGCAAAGCCTTCGGGAAGCTCATAGGTATGGCCAAAAGGATCAGAAAACTCCGCCTCCGTCATCTCGCCCTTATCTGTGCGGATCCCGTTTGCTTCATATTCCTTCTGATCCTTCAGGCAGTAATAGTGATACAGCACGGATTCCAGAAAGGTATTGATCCCCTGGCCGTCGCAGAAGCCATGGAACATGGAAAAGCAGGTCACATTCCCATCCCAGGTCAGATCCAGCATATGATAATTCGTTTCGCTGCCGCCCACACGCCTGATCTGATCGGTATGCGCTGCCTCCATCGGCAGCGGGGTTTCCGCATACCAGACGGCTCCATGGTCCTCCACCAAGGTATCCCTCAGATAGGGCATGCGCTTCAGCGTCCGCTCCAGCGCCTGCTGCAAAAGCTCACCGTTAATCGCCTCCCGATGGGAAACCTTTACCGTATAAACCGGAATATCGACCGGCAGATAAACATATGGCGTTGAAGAAAGCGCCAGCTCTTTTTTCTTGAATTCAGGATGTGTTTTCACGGTATCCTCCCTTTCCTTAAGATTATTCCGTTGAGTATATCACGCTGTCCGGGCAGGGTCAATTATCGGCGCCGGAGGCGCAGTCCAGTGTAAAAAAATCTATAAAGCCCGTGGTTTCCAGGATCTCCATGACCCCAGTGCTCACGCCTTTAAGGCTCACCCCGGAATCCGGAAGGGCTTTCTTTATGATCAGCAGGACCCGGAGCCCCGCCGACGAAATATACTGCAGGTCCGTACAATCAATGGAAACCGACGAAATGCCGCCCTCCCTGCCTTCCGCTTCCCATGTCTTCAGCAATTCGGGCGCGGTGAGCGTGTCGACCCGGCCGGAGAGCTTTATCTTCAGTTCGCTTCCCGTTTTTTCAGTCGATACCGCGAATGCTTTGTTTTCCCGGTTGGCATTACCCTGCGCCGCGGAAAGAAGGCCGGCATCGAAGGTAAGCTTCCACACATAGATCTTTTTCATCGCCTCCTTCATTTTTGCCACCGCTTCCTTTGACAGCATGGAATACACGGCAAGCTCAAGATCCTCACGGAAATACGGCACCTTTTCCACGCGCAGCCCGTACGCGTTTGCGCCCCTTTCAAGCGCTTCATAATCCACTCCGCCATGCAGATTGGCGCGGTCCGACTGATGCACATCCTCGATCGCCGCCGCGGTGGAAAGAATGTCCACATCAGCCTGTGCCGAAAAGCTTTTCGTCGCGTAATCCATCACCTCCCGCGACCTTTCCCCGGCAATGCTGGTGATCACCGCCATGTAATACGCAAGAGTCTCCGGATCGGTGAGCAGCCAGCAGCCTCCCTTTTCCGAAAGCAGCTTCGCGATGTTTTCCATCAGCAGGGCAAGCTCGCTTTTGTTCAGGTAAACCGTGAGCCCCTCCGTTGCGATGCAGATCTCGCCGTCCACGGCACTCACCGCATTGCGCATGGAAACAGGGTCGGTCACATCCACCTCCGCAAAGCTTATCTTTTCAAGCTCCGCCGGATCCGCCATCGCCTCGATCACCGGCTTTATCTCTGAAATGACCGCCGGAAGATCACCGCCGATATAGCTTCGCCCCGCATCCGCCATATCGAGCGCGCGGTGCGTATAACCGCAGGGCAGGTCAAACACATACGGCATCCCGGCTTCCTCGATCATGCGGTCCACCGCTTCATGACGCATATCGTGAACAGCGATAAAACAGAGCTTTGCAAGCTCATCCGGCCCGTCATCACGCTTCGGCGCATTCGCAAATCCAAGGCGCATATATACCTCGCCGGCCCTCTTCAAGCCCGACGCGGCCTTCAGGGCAAGCGTCGTGACCGCAGTATTGCCCACGGGATTCACTCTTTTTTGCAGTTCTTTTTCCTTACTCATTTCCTTTCCCTTCTTCCACAGGCACAGGCGGGGTGATCCCATCATCCCTGTATCGACGCACTGAAGTACCCCGGGACGAAACTGATCATCCCCTGCCCTGTTCCACCTGCCTGATCTCCTGGTCCGAGGCCGACTTTAACGAATAGGTATCAAATGCGGCATC
>CAMOOZ010000286.1 GCA_946621895.1 uncultured Lachnospiraceae bacterium
ATAAAAGACGGATTTTCCCTCCCGCCTGCCCCTGACCAGACGGTTCTGTTTTAAAATGCGCAGCTGGTGGGAGATGGCGGACTGGGTCATGCCAAGCGCTTCCGCCAGCTCTCCCACCGCGTATTCCTTTTCGCCGAGCGCATGCAGGATCTGGATCCGGGTAGAATCGCCGAATATTTTGAACAGCTCCGCAAGATCATAAAGCCTTGAAACATCCATACCGATCACCATGCCGAAGCGCTTCGTGTGAGGTTCACGCCGCCGCATATCAATTTCGGCGCAGCGATGAAGAGCTGTCTTAGCTTCGGCGCAAACAGCCGCCTCAGTTTCCGGAGATCGTAAAACAAACAGCGCATCAGCGTGATCTTTCATCCCTGCCTTCTGCCTTCTTCCGCATTACCAGCAGGAACTCCAGCACAAAGCAGATCGAGGCGCCGGCCCAGCTGATGGGATAGACCGCCGCCAGGGCCTGAAGGGTATGGAAACGCGCGGAGAAGAAGGCCAGCAGCGCGATCCGCAGTACCCCGAGATTGGCGATGATGATGATCATGGAGGAAAGGGCGTAGCCCATGCCCCGTAAGGCGCCGCCCGTGACCTCCAGGATGGGATCGATCCAGTAGAAGGAGAAGGCCACTCCCGCGATCAGCAGCGCGTTGGAGACCACCTCCTGATCCTTCATGAACCAGGAAAAGACCGTCTCCGGGAAGAGCAGGATCACGCTGGCGATCAGCGCCACCACGCCCATTCCGATCAGGTTCGTGATCAGTGTCCCCTTTTTGATCCGGTCATATTTTCCCGCGCCGTAGTTCTGCCCGGCAAAGGTGGTCCCTGCCTGGCCAAAGGCCATGACGGGCAGCCAAACGAAGTTCTCCAGCTTATAATAGGTCGCGAAGGCAGCCACCGCTGTTTCCCCGAAATCATTGATATAGTACTGCACGATCACATTGGAAAAGGTAATCAACACCGACTGAATCCCTGCGGGCACGCCGATCCGCAGCACCTCCTTCATCACATTCCAGTGGATCCGGATATGCTCGGCAAGCGTGACATTTCCATAGACCGTAAGGGTCTTGAAGGAAAGCGGCACCGGTCTGTCCTTTCTCGATGCCGCATACCAGATCAGCACCGCGGAAAGGCCCTGGGAGATCGTGGTGGCAATGGAGACGCCCGCCACCCCAAGCGGGATCACCTGCATGAAGAAATAATCCGCCGCCACATTCACAAAGCCGCAGATCACCAGCACCCGGAAGGGGGTATCGGAATCCCCATAGGAACGCATGGCGCCGGAAACCATGTTGTAAAACACCAGCATGGGGACGCTCAGCATATAGATCTGCATATAGACCACGGCCTCGGGGACCGCGCTCTCCGGCGTGTTTAAGAGCGTCAGCACGGGCCTCGCCAGCAGGATCCCGAGTACCATCACGATGAGTCCGCCGACGATCCCGAACAGCACCGAGGCATGGAGCGCTTCCTCGGCCTTCTTTTTTTTACCGGCACCGAAATACTGGCTCATCACCACGCTCGTTCCCGTGGCGATGCCGGTAAAGAGGCCGATGGTGCAGGTGATCAGCGAGGAGCTCGCGCCCACCGCGGCCGCCGAGGTCTTATTCAGGAGATTCCCGACAAACAGGAAATCTACGGTGTTATAGAGCTGCTGGAAGATAGAGCTCCCGATCAGCGGAAGGATGAAGAGAAACAGGGGACCAACGATTGGTCCGGAGGTCATGTCGATGCTTTTCTTTTTGTTGATTCTTTTCATCATGCCTGCATCCATCGCGTGGAAGGTTTTTCGTTCACAAAATAGGGTCGACATAACTTTTCCTCGCAATAAAGTGCCAATCGGGTATAGCTGCGCGATCGTCACTGATTCTGTAGTTATGTCAACCCAGGGTGGTTACAGCTTCTTTACAAACAGGCACCGGATCGCGTTCAGCACGGCCAGAATCATCACGCCCACATCCGCGATGATCGCCACCCACATGTTTGCAAAGCCAATGGCCGCCAACAGCAGGCAAAGGAGCTTAACGCCCAGCGCGAAAACGATATTCTGCTTCACGATCCCCAGGCATTTCCGGGAGATCCGGATTGCCTTCGCGATCTTTAAGGGATCATCGTCCATCAGCACCACATCCGCGGCTTCGATCGCGGCATCGGAGCCCAGCGCGCCCATCGCGATCCCGATATCCGCGCGGGAGAGCACGGGGGCGTCGTTGATCCCGTCTCCCACGAAGGCAAGGCGCTCGCTGCCGCTGCATTCCTTTAACAGCTCTTCCACGCAGCTGACCTTGTCCGCGGGCAGAAGCTCCGCCTTATAATCCGTGACGCCGACCTCTGCCGCCACCTTCTGCGCGACAGCCTCGGCGTCCCCGGTCAGCATCACTGTTTTCCGCACGCCTGAGCGGGCAAGGCGGCTCATCGCCTCCTTTGAATTTTCCTTGATCTCATCGGCGATCACGATATGGCCGGAATAGCTGCCGTTGATCGCCACATGGATGATCGTTCCCACATGATGGCAGGGCTTGTACTCCGCCCCCACCTTCACCATCAGCTTCTCATTGCCCACGGCGATCTCCAGGTCATCCACCTTTGCGATGATCCCGTGGCCGCTGATCTCCTGGATATCCCTTACGCGATTCGTATCCAGCGCCTTGCCCCCGGAAGCTTCGCGATAGGCGCTCTCCAGGCTTCTCGCGATGGGATGGGAGGAACGGCATTCCGCAAGCGCCGCGTATTCCTGCAGCTGACTCGCATCGATCGGGGAATGATGTACATCCGTGACGACAAAATTGCCCTTCGTGATCGGGCCGGTCTTGTCAAAGGCAATGATCCGCACCTCGGAAAGGGTTTCCAGATAATTGGAGCCCTTGACCAGGATCCCCTGGTTGCTGGCGCCGCCGATCCCGGCAAAAAAGCTCAGCGGGATCGAGATCACCACCGCGCAGGGGCAGGAGATCACGAGGAAGGTACAGGCCCTCAGGATCCAGTCTCCCCAAAGGGCAGAGATTCCGGTGTATGCGCTCATGCCGATCCCCGTTGCCATCATAAAGAGGGGCGGAACAAGGGCCAGCGCCAGCGCGCAGTAGCAGACGATCGGCGTATAGTATCTGGCAAATTTGGAAATAAAGTTTTCGGATTTCGATTTTCTGGAGGCCGCGTTCTCCACGAGATCCAGGATTTTGGAAGCCGTGGACTCGTCGAATTCCGTGGTGGTTTCGATCTTCAGCACGCCGGACATGTTGATCGAGCCACTTAAGACCTCATCCCCGACCTCCACCTCCCTGGGCTTTGACTCTCCTGTAAGGGCAGAGGTATTCAGTGCTGAGCTGCCCTCCCGGATGATCCCGTCCAGCGGGATCTTCTCGCCGGGCTTGACCACGATGATGCTGCCGATCTCCACCTCGTCCGGATCCACCCGGGTAAGCTCTCCGGCTTCGTCCTCGATATTTGCGTAGTCCGGGCGGATATCCATCAGCTCGCTGATGTTCCTGCGGCTCTTGCCCACCGCGTAGCTCTGGAACAGCTCGCCCACCTGATAGAGCAGCATGACCGCGACGCCCTCGCCGTATTCTCCCAGCACAATGGCGCCGATCGTGGCTACGGTCATCAGGAAGCTCTCGTCAAAGACCTGACGGTTTTTGATCCCGAGTATGGCCTTGCGCAGGATGTCATACCCTACCGTAAGGTACGGGATTAAGAAGAACAAAAACAGGATGATCCGTTCATTGTCTTTGATCCAGGCCGGCGCCCCTTCGGGGATCGGCATCGGGATATGTCCCTCCGAGATCAGATAAAGCGGCACAAAAAAGATCGCCGCGATAATGATCCGGATCAGCAGGCTTTTCTGTTTCTTATTCAAAGGAATACCTCGCAGTCGTCCTCAACCTTCTTGCAGTTATCTCTGACCCTGGGCATGACTTCCGCCGGATCCGCGCCGTCCTCAAACTCCACCTTCATCTTTAAGGTCATAAAGGAAACAGTCGCGTCCTTCACGCCCGCCGTCTCCTTCGCGGCCACCTCCATCTTCTCCGCGCAGGCGGCACAGTCCACATCGATCTTGTAGGATTTTTTCATTTTTGTTTCCCTCCTTCTGGAAATATTATGTTAACTTTTGCCTAAATATGAACGATTGCTCATATGTTCATATTTATATTCTACTCCCCATTCGTTTCTTGTCAACATGTTATAATTAAATTTCGCTTGTTTTTGTTTATTTGCTTACCATAAATGATGGATCAGAATCAAAGAGTTGTGTTTCCCGGATTGTTCCGCACGAACCCAGTATCGCGTGAAGGAACTGTCCGGATCAGCGTTCGGGGCTCCCCCGAAAAAAGGAAAGCGGAACCCGCTTTCAGATTCCGCTATCCCTTATCATCGTGCCAACCTATTTCTTCTCAGGATTTTTCTTTCTGCCGCAAGCTGCATCGCGGCATGTGTGATCAGGACGAAGCCCGCTGCGCCCGCGACTCAGCCGGCCGGCCTGATATCCTTTGTGATCCAGTAATAATCCGCCGTATGGATATTCGCTCCCTCCACGCTCTTATTTGATATCATGGAGCTGTTGTAATAGCCGTGCACCACGACAGCGGCGTCGTCGATCAGAATCTGCTGCAGCTGCTGGATGATGTCCGCGCGCTTCGCCTCGTCATATTCGGTCTTCAACTGATCATAGAGCCTGTCGAATTCCGGGTTGACATAATTGCACCAGTTCGCGTTGGCGTCCGTCCCGATGGCGCTGCCATACCAGTTTAACAGGTACTCGGAAGGATCGCCGTTGCCCACCGTGGTCCAGTTGGAATCGCAGAGATCATACTCACCGTTTACCATCATGTTCCATTCCGTATCGGAATCGGTGACATTCACATTGACGCCAATGCCCAGCTCTGTCAGCGTGCTCTGGATCGCCTGGGCGAAATCGGAGAGCTTCCTGTTGTCATAAGTGATATAGCGCAGGTTGATGTTCTGCCCGTCCTTTTCCCGGATACCGTCCCCGTCGGAATCCACATAGCCGGCATCGTCCAGAAGCTTTGCGGCCTTCGCCGGATCATAGGCATAGGGATCCGTCAGTTTATCATAGCCATAGGCCAAAGTCGAAGGCAGCACGCTCATGCCGGGGGTGTAGAGCCCGCCCACGGTGATATTGCACATCGTCTCATCATCCATCGCGTACTGGATCGCCTGGCGCAGCACCTCGTCCCCAAGGATACCGTCCTGGTTCACATAGGCAAAGCCGCAGCGCACGCCCTGTGCCTGGGAGAAGTTGTAGTTTGCCGTGTCCGCCTTGAATTTGGCCAGATCCTCGGGCGCGGTGATGTTTTCCACCAGATCCACATTGCCGGCCTCCAGCGCCATGGTCTTGGTGTTCACGGAATCGTCCTGGATATAGATCACCTCCAGATTGTCATAGGGCACCTCGCCGTCCCAGTAGTTCGTGTTCTTCACGAGGCTCGCGGAAACCTTGGGCTCATAAGCGGTGAGCATATAGGGCCCGGTGCCGATGGGTTTGTAGTCCAGATCATAGTCCCCGGAGACCTTCAGCACGGGGAATGTGGGATAGGCCAGGTTCTTCGTCAGGTCCACCTGGGGCTCCTTTAAGACGACCGTGACCGTCCTTGCCGCGTCGTCTGCGGTCATGCTCTCGGGATCCATGTACTTTAAGGGCCTTGCCGTGCCCGCCTCGTTGGCGTAATAAACCTCCCAGCAGTCCACCACGCTCTGTGCGGTGACGTCGCTGCCGTCGGAGAACTTCAACCCGTCCCGGATATGGAAGGTCCAGGTGATATGGTCATCGGAAACCTCATAGGTGTCACACAGATTCGGCTCCACGGTCATCTCGTCCGTGTACTTGAACAGGCACTCCGCAATGCCGATCCGCATCACATCCCAGGCGGAATTGGTCTGATCACTGGGATCCAGCGTATCCGCATAGCCATAGCAGCCAAAGCGCAGCGTACCGCCGGAAGCGGTGCCGGTGGCGGAAGCGCTCTCTCCCCCCGCAGCCTGATCCGAAGCGGCGGTTCCTCCGCCCGCGCCGCCGCCGGC
>CAMOOZ010000287.1 GCA_946621895.1 uncultured Lachnospiraceae bacterium
CTTGATCGTCTCGCAAAGCACCTCGAAGCTTTCGCCCCGGACCTTTTCGATCGCCGTCTTCACCACGCCCGGCCCGGACACGCCCACATTGACCACGGCGTCCGCCTCCGTGACGCCATGGAAGGCGCCGGCCATAAAGGGGTTGTCGTCAGGCGGATTGCACAGGACGACGAGCTTTGAGCAGCCAAAGCTCTCCTGCTCCCTTGTCGCCTCGGCCGTATCCAGGATCACCTGCCCCATCAGCCGGACCGCATCCATATTCAGACCCACGCGGGTGGAGCCCACACAGACCGATGCGCAGACCCGGTCCGTTTCCGCCATCGCCTCGGGAATGGAACGGATCAGCAGCTCGTCCGCCTCCGTCATCCCCTTGGCCACCAGCGCGGTATAGCCGCCGAGAATGTTCACCCCCACATCCTTGGCCGCGTCGTTCAGGGTTTTTGCGAGCAGGACAAAATCCCCGGCGCTTCTGCAGCAGGATGCCCCCACCAGCGAGATGGGCGTCACGGAGATCCGCTTATTCACGATGGGAATGCCGTATTCCGCGGAGATCTTTTCCCCTGTCTCCACCAGCCTTCCGGCAGCGGAAAGGATGCGCTCCCTGATCTTTTCACGGCAGCGCTCCAGATCGCTGTCCGCGCAGTCAAGAAGGCTTAAGCCCAGCGTGATCGTG
Organism: uncultured Lachnospiraceae bacterium; assembly: GCA_946621895.1. The sequence continues at coordinate 674 of CAMOOZ010000287.1, forward strand.
CGCACATCCAGGTTTTCCTTCTCGATCATTTCGTTTGTTTCGGATACTTCTTTGATATTGATCATAGTTTCCTCAGATCCGGTGCATCATGTCGAAGATCTCTTCCTTCTGGCACTTGATCACCAGGCCCATGTCCTTTCCCAGCTCCTCCAGCTCGCTGCAGAGCGTGCCGAATTCCACATTGCAGCCGCCGGAATCCACGATCATCATCATATTAAAATACCCGGACACGATGGTCTGGGAAATATCCAGGATATTGATGTTTTTTTCCGCAAGGTAGACGCAGACCTTCGCGATGATCCCCACCGCATCATGTCCCACCACCGTGATGATCGATCTTTCCATTTATTCCTCCATTAAATATCCAGCAGCGTGCTCCGTTCGTTTCGTTTTGCCACCTCGATGGGCAGCTCCCTTCCCTGATAGGGATTATCCCCCAGCGTGATCTCCGCGCGAACGCTCTCCAGCGCCAGGAGGGGCATATTGTTTTCCTGGCTTAAATGCCCGAGGAAGATCCCCTTCATATGGTCGTTCAGGATCTCCCCCAGCAGGGCGCCGCTTGCCTCATTCGAAAGATGGCCCCTGCTGCCCATTATACGCTTTTTCAGCGGATAAGGGTAGGGACCGACCTGCAGCATGTGCAGGTCATGATTGGCCTCCAGCACAAGGGCATCCAGATTTTTCAGGTTTTCCACGGTATATTCCGTGTATTCTCCCAGATCCGTGCACACCGCGGCCCGCTTATGCCCGAAGCTTACCACATAGCCCACAGGCTGCGCCGCATCATGGGAGATGGAAAAGGGCCGGATCGCCATATCCTTCAAAATAAAGCGCTCGTCCGGCTTCACCGTCCGCATCAGCCCGGAAAGCTCCTGAAATTCCGGCATTTTAAGCATCGCGTCCCTTGTGCCCGGCGTCATAAAAAGGGGCACGGGAAACTGCTTTAAGAGGACCCTCAGGCCCTGGATATGATCCGCATGCTCATGGGTGATGAAGATCCCGCTCAGCTCCTTTAAGGAGATCCCCAGCGCCTCCGTCTCCTTTTTGATCCGTTTGCAGGAGATCCCCGCATCGATCAGGATATGGGTGGTGTCGGTGCCGATATAGGTACAGTTTCCGCTGCTGCCGCTGGCGATGGGACATAATCTCATGAACCTGCTCCCGTGTTTTTCATTCTCACTGCTTTTTCATCAGCTTCAGTTCCGACCAGGCGATGGGCATCGCGATCAGGCAGGAAAGCACATCCGCCACCGCCTGGGTAAGCTCCACCCCCGTCAGGCCGAAAAAAACGGGAAGCGTAAGGATCAGCGGGATAAAGCAGAAGCCGTTCCTGGCCGAGGCGGTGACGCTTGCCTTAAAGCCCTTTCCCATGGACTGGAGCATCATGTTGGAGATAAAGATAACGCCCATAAAGGGCAGTGAAAAGGCCTGATACCGCAGCGCCTCGCGGCCCACCCTGATCACCTCCGGGTCGCTGCGAAATACCGCCACAAACGGCTCCGCGAGGATAAAACAGAGGATCCCGGCAGCGATCAGAAAGCAGGTGGAGACCTTCACGCAGAAGAAAAAGCCCTCCCTCACCCTCTCCTTTAAGTTTGCGCCGTAATTAAAGGAGCAGACCGGCTGATAGCCCTGCCCGAAGCCGATGACCACGCTGGAGATGAGCATCATGATCCTGGTGACGATGCTCATGCCGGCAATGGCCGCATCCCCGCCGAAGGCGCCTGCCGCGGTGTTCAGCAGGATCGTGGAAACAGCCGCCAGCCCCTGACGAAAGAGGGATGGCATGCCGCCGTTGACGATCTCCTTTAAATAATGGGAAGTAAACCGGACCCTGGAAAGCTTCAGATGAATGTTTTCCCCGCGCCTGCTGGCGTTAAACAGCACAAGGATCGCCACCGCCTGCCCCGCCACCGTGGCGATGGCGGCTCCCGAGACCCCCATGTGAAAGACCAGGATCAGCAGCGGGTCCAGCACAAGATTAAGCGCCGCTCCGGATAAAAGCCCCGCCATCGCGTATATCGCATTGCCCTGGAAACGGAGCTGATTGTTGATCACGAACTGCCCCATCATAAACGGGGCGCCCAGCAGGATGATCCGCAGATAATCCTGCGTATCTTTTAACGTGGTGGGCGTGGCGCCCAGAAAGAAGGAA
>CAMOOZ010000288.1 GCA_946621895.1 uncultured Lachnospiraceae bacterium
CTGTCTCAGATGGATGCAGAAAAGCGGCTCCTTCTAATCATTGAAGTCCTTCCGGTAAAACTCCAGATAGTCCTCCTTCGTGCACTCCGCCGCATTCCTTGTCCAGAGCGGATGGATCTCGTTCAAAAGCTCCGGCCGTCTTTTCACCTTGACCTTGTCCGGATCCTCATCCTTCTCCTTCTTCACCTCCTCGACGATCTCCTCGCCCTCCTTTAATTCGGAGCGGAGGATCGTTTCCGTGGCGGTCTCCTTCTCTTTGGAAAGATAGATTTCCACCGGCATGAAGGAGCAGTATTTCTTCAGCACGCTCCTGGCCTCATATTCATTGCAGTATTTCAGGCAATCCTCGGAAAGATGCAGCGTGATCACGGTGCCGACCGTATCCTTTCCGCCGTCGTCCATCTGGAATTCCGTCCCGCCGTCGCAGGTCCAGTGCACGGCAGAAACACCGTCTTTATAAGACAGCGTATCGATATCCACGCTGTCCGCCACCATAAAGGCGGAGTAAAAGCCCAGGCCAAAATGCCCGATGATCTGGTCATCGTTGGCCTTGTCCTTATATTTCTCGATAAAATCCGTGGCGCCGGAAAAGGCGATCCGGTTGATATATTCCTCCACCTCTTCAGCCGTCATGCCCAGGCCGTTGTCGATCACCTTTATCGTCTTTTCCTCGGGATCCACCACCACATCGATCCGCGGAGCATAACCCTCCGGCAGCTCATACTCCCCCATCATATCCAGCTTTTTTAATTTCGTGATCGCGTCACAGCCATTTGAGACCAGCTCTCTGTAGAAAATATCCTGGTCGGAATACAGCCATTTTTTGATGATCGGAAAAATATTATCTGAATCAATGGATAATGAACCGTTTTTGAATGCCATTTTTTTACCTCCTGAACTGTGTGTCATATATTCTGAAAAAACCGGTGCCTCCGGCCAGGGAATAATCTCTTCCCCTGAGCCCTTTCCAGAGCTCCTCATCCATCCGCAGGCTTAAGTTCTGTGCAAAATCCGTATATTCCTGCAGAAAGGCCTCCTGGCGCCTGATCTCCACGATCCTTGCCTTATTGGTCTCCGTCTGTCCCTCTACCACGGGGGAGACGCAGCGATAGATCCCGAAGCCCTCGGATGTCTCCACCACGGGGCTGATCTCATCCCTGGAGAGGCTCAGGACCTCCTGCGGCGCCTCTGAAGCGCTGAGCATCAGCGAGCCATCGCCGGCCTCATTATACATGGCGATCAGGGCTTCAAAGCTCTGTTCACCGGAGACCGCTTCCCGCTGGATCTCCCCGGCCATGATCCGCAGGGCATCCAGCTCCGTCCCGGATAAGGGCTGCCTTTCTCCCTCTTCGGTCTCCCGATAGCCCTTGATGAAGATCTGCTCCAGCTGGATCACTCTGGCCTCATCGTCGCTGATCTCCGGATCCACGCTCAGGGTGATCTCCAGATAAAGCTTTTCGGAAAGCAGGTAATCTGCGTACATCCCGTAAAGCAGCCCTGCATCAGCGCGAAAAAGGCCGTTTCCGCCGGGGGGCAGCTCCTCAAGAAACAGCGCGGCAGCCTTTTCGCATGCGCTTTCCTCCGCCGGTGTGAGCGCAACGCCCCTTTCCTTCGCCAGAAGGCCCATGGCTTTTACCCTGGATATCCTGGACAGCGCCTCCTCTTCAAGACCGGCCAGAAAATCAACGCCGTCGCGGGATTCCAGCAGGGAAATATCGCCAAAGGAGCTGTGGAAATCTCCCTCCAGCCCGGCCAGATAGATCAGGATCTCATCCTTTGTGCAGGAAGCGGAATCCAGGGAAAAAAGCTCATTCTCCTTCGGGCCGGTGTCAAGCACCACGATCCCGGGAAGCGCATTTCCCCCGCAGCCCGCGGCAAAAAGGCTCAGGAAAAGACAGCAGCAAAGACAGCTGAAAAACCGAAGCCTCCTTTCGCCAAAGCCCATGCCTGCTCAGTCCCCCTCAATGGGATGCATCACCGGCTTTCTTCCTTTGTATGTCGCAATATATCTGACCCCGGCCTCCTTCAGCAGCGCAAGCCCTTCCCGGATCGGAGCCCCCACCTGCTCATGCACATGGGCATCGGAGCCGATGGTCACAATTTCGCCTCCGAGGGCAAGATATTCCCGGATCAGCACCAGGTCCGGCAGCAGCACCCGCACGCTCCTGCAAAGGCCGGACACATTGAATTCGATTCCCTTTCCTCTTTCGATCAGCGTGCGAAACAGCGCCCTGAACTCCTCTCTGAAATCCATCATCTCGAGGGAAAAGCCCCGCTCCTTCAGATAACGAAGGGGATAATTGCAATGCCCGAGCACATCAAAATCATAATCTTCGGCCATCTCCAGTTCTCTTTTCAGATAATCTCTGAAAAAGGCTTCCCTGTCCATCGAGCCGAAATCATAATAGTACAGATCATCATCCTCCTCCATATTGTGGATGGAGCCGATGATGAAATCAAAGGGATAGGCGGAAACAAGCTCCTCTGCCGCTTTCGGATTGGCCTGCGGCTGCCCCAGCTCCAGGCCAAAGCGGATCGTAAGCTTCCCCTTTGTCTGCTCCCTCACCGTGGCAAGCTCCTGCAGAAGGCGCTCATAATCCGGCCCGCCCTGCAGAAGACAGCGTCTGTAGCCCCGGCAGCCGTTCTCCTCCGGATTGGTGAAGACATCCGCGTGATCCGTCAGGCAGATCTCGTCCATGCCCTGCCTGATCGCGGCATCGGCGATCGCCTTCAGGGTTTCCCTGCCGTCATGGGAATAATGGGAATGCAGATGGCAGTCACAGAGAAAGCTCATGAAAGGGAAACCTCATGGATCCAGCCCTCGGGCGCTTCGATCGTGCCCATCTGGATGCCGGTCAGCGTGTCATAAAGCTTCTGTGTGATCTCACCCATCTTCTCCATGCCCGAAGGGAAACAGATCTCCTTCCCGTGATCATTGATCTTGCCCACCGGAGAGATCACGGCGGCCGTGCCGCAGAGCCCGCATTCCGCAAACTCCGGCACCTCGGCAAGGGTCACCTCCCGCTCTTCCGTTTTTAAGCCCAAAATCTCCTTTGCCACATACATCAACGATCTTCTGGTGATGGAGGGAAGGATCGAATCCGATTTCGGCGTGACCACGGTCTGGTCCTTTGTCACGAACAGGAAGTTTGCGCCGCCCGTTTCCTCCACCTTTGTCCTGGTGGCGGGGTCCAGATACATATTCTCGTCGAAGCCCTTTTCATGGGCATCCACGATGGCGAAAAGGCTCATCGCATAGTTTAAGCCCGCCTTGATATGGCCGGAGCCTCTGGGCGCCGCCCTGTCATAATCGCTGACCCGGATCGTAATGGGCTTTGCCCCTCCCTTAAAATAGGGACCCACCGGCGTCACAAAGATCCTGAACTGGTATTCCTTCGACGGTGCCACGCCGATCACCGGGCCTTTGCCAAAGATATACGGCCTGACATACAGCGTGGCGCCGGAGCCGTAGGGCGGGACCCAGGCCGCATTTGCCTTCACCACCATATCCAGCGCCTCCAGAAAGCGCCCCTCCGGCAGCACCGGGATCTCCAGCCTCCTGCAGGAATCATTCAGCCTTGCCGCGTTTAAATCCGGGCGGAAGGTCACGATCTTTCCGTCCACGCTGGTATAGGCCTTCAGTCCCTCAAAGCAGGTCTGCGCATACTGCAGGACGCCCGCGCACTCACTCATCGTGATCGTGTCATCGGTGGTGAGACCTCCCTCATCCCAGGCGCCGTTTTGGTAATTCGTCACATAGCGGTAATCCGCGGACATATACCCGAAGCCCAGGCTGCCCCAATCCAGATCCTTTTTTTCCATAAACATTACCTCCTTAGATCGGAAACAGGGAAAAAGCAAAAGCCGTTTCCGATCTTCTGCCCTTCCGCTTTTCCGAATCACTGCGGACGCCGCGCAAAGCAGGCGTTCCGCAGGAACAGACACAAAAACCAAAATATAATTATAACAATTTTCGGGATGATAAACAAGGAGCGTATGTCAATCGAGCAGGGGAGGAGAATCGGACCCTGCTCGCCGCGCGGGGGCGCATCACCGAATGGCGATGATTTCCTCTGCGCCCCCGCGGCATAAAAAGATCAGCGGCCGGGCAGGCCGCTGATCCGAAGGGAATACAGCAAGATGTCAGCTTCTTTACCGGGATCGAATCCCGGGCCGGTCTCTCACCGGCCGGAGAGATCAGAATTTGGGCACATGACGGCTCACTCTGAGCACCGTCTCCCTGATGTCTTCCGCGCTCCAGCCTCTCTTCGTCAGCTCCTCGAGCGCCGCATCCTTGCTCAGCTTCTCACTCAGCCGCATCAAAAGCTCCGCATCACTTAGTTTTTTCAACTCCTGCTCGCTCACGGAAATACCCTCCTTTGTGTTTCACCTGGTCGTGACATCGATTTCATTTTAGCACTGAATCTGTTTTGATGCAACTACCTTTCGGTATATTCAAAGGCATTTTCGACATGCTTCAGTCCGCCGTCTCCGTAGATCCCGATCGCATCGAAACGGATCGCCGTATCCTGCGCGCAGCTGTGGTTCGCCAGCCAGGCGAGCGCCATGCGGGAAATCGTTCTGCGTTTTCTTTTCGTCACCGCCTCCAGGGGATCCCCGCAGGCTCCCGTGGATCTGTATTTCACCTCAACAAAAACAAGAACCCCGTCCTTTTTTGCCACAAGATCCAGCTCACCGTTTTTATGATGATGATAATTTCTTTCGAGGATCACATAGCCTCTGTTCTCCAGATACTGCGCGGCAAGGGTTTCATAATGCCCGCCCAGCTGTCTCCGGTTAAGCCCGTCCATCAGGCGCCGATCCCCTGATCCGCCATTTTCTGCCGGATCTTATCCATGCCGTCCACAAAGATCAGTACCTCCGCCACGACCTCATACAGCTCCGGGGGGATCATATCCCCGATCTCCAGCTTCGAAAGCGTGGACGCAAGCTTTGCGTCCTGATGGATCGGCACATCCGCTTCCTTTGCCTTCTCGATGATCTTCTCCGCCAGCGCACCCGTTCCGGACGCGATGATCCGGGGAGCGTCCTCTGCCGGATTGTATTCCAGGGCAACTGCCTGTTTCACCTTCTGCTTTGCATCCGCCATGCCGATATCCTTTACCCTATTTCTGGTTCTTTATACCCTCGCCTCAAAGGCCTGATGGGAGATCACGGCATGGCCGGACCCGGGGGAAAGCATCTGCTCCATCAGTCCCGGTTCGTCCTCCCTTGCGGCACCCAGGCTCGTGCTGATCTGATAGCCTCTTTTCACAATGCGCTCCTTTAACCCGTCAATATGCTCCGCGATAAAGGAGACCGTATCCTCATCCCGAAGGGTAAATCTGGCGCTTACCTCCTTATCCTTCATCGAAACATACACATCCAGCGGTCCCAGATGGTCCATATCCAGATGCAGCAGAGCGCTTACCGGCTCTCCCGGCTGAGGCTTTTTTCCCTTTCTGCCAAAGACATACAGGTCCCCGGAGGCTTCCCTTCCTTCCAGCTTCAGGGGAAGCTGGATATAGCCGAAAATCTGGTTCATATCCTGCATAAAATCCAGATTCTGCCTCAGGCCTTTTATCTCCTCAAAGCCCTTGCCGCCTTCCCTGCCCGCCTGGTTCAGCAGGTTGGAAAGCTTCTCCGTATCATTTCTGAGCCGGGTATAAAGCTTCTCCAGATTTTCCTTATCCACCTCCTCCGGAGAAACGGAAAAGCGCTCGCGCAGGGCGTTTTTCAGCCTTTCCGCAAGGCCTGCGGGATCGCTCTTTGCGAGGCCCAACAGCTCCGAAGCCGTGGGAGGCGTTTTTGCCGCGGCGCTTCCGGATGGATGCGTGTTTTCTTCCCCGGAAAGGCTCCGGCGGATGGCCGGCTCCTCCTCCTGAGCGGCAGCAGCAGGCTTTCCGGAAGGAGCATCCGTCACATCCTCCCGAACCCGGCCCGGTACTGCCGGTTCATTCCCTGCCGCGGCAGTCCCGTCCGTTTTCCCGCCTGCGGCAACCGTCCCGCCTGCGGCAGCATCCCCGTCTCCCGTTTTTCCGACCGGCAGCTCCTGCTGCGCCTCTTCAGAAAAAACGATCTTTTCCCCCTGCGCTGCCTGTCCCTTTTCCCCTGCGGCCGGGATGTTTCCTTCTATTCCGGCCGCCTTCTGCGCGGAAAGGGCTTCCTCCTCCGGGGCGGACAGGGCCTGTTCCCCGGAAAGCTCTCCGGCGGCCCCGGTCTCTTCCGAGAAAAGCTGTTCAAGCCCCTTTGCGAGGGCCTGGGCCTTATCCGTGTCGCCGGAACGCAGAAGCTCCGCCAGATCTGCGGCGATCCCTTCCGCGATATCTTCTGCGGAAGCAAGCAGCTCATGCTCCAGATTCCGATAGTGGGAAAGCTGCTCCAGATTCTCCCCGGTGACGGGCAGCCCCAGGCTTTTTAAGCTGACCAGATCCGCCGGGTCTGCCGAAGGATGCGCATTCATGAGATGGCTCATCCTGAGCAGATTCGGCTTTGCGATATTTTCCCCGGCGTCCATCAGCGCGCCCACAAGCCTCAGCGTTTTCTCGTTCACCGGGAGCCCTGCCTGCTGCAGCGCCTTCAGCATCGTCGGGTCAGAGCTCGTGTTTTCCATCAGCGGCGCGAGCATCAGGCTATCCCCTGCCCTTCCGCGGATCAGAAAGGAAAGCTCCTGCCCCGGGGTCAGGGTCATGCCGTTTTCCAGCCTCGCGCTCACCTGGCTGCCGTCCTCCAGCATCAGCGTGACGCCCCTGCCCTCCGTGCTCATCACCTGTCCCCTTAAGGTGCTGCCGGAGGAGCCGCCGCCTGCCATGCCCCCCTGCGCTGCGCCCGAAGCCCCGTTCAGGGCCGCGGTCTTCTGCACATTCGCGGCGGGAACCGCCTGTCTTACGGCAGCGGAGCCCGAATTGGGGGAGGAATTACCCGATATGGAATAAGAGCCGA
>CAMOOZ010000289.1 GCA_946621895.1 uncultured Lachnospiraceae bacterium
ACTGTTCGTTGATGGGAATCATGAGAATTTTGACAGGCTGTATGCGTATCCGGTCGAAGAATGGCGTGGTGGGAAAGTCCATAAGATCAGAGATTCCGTGATCCATCTGATGCGCGGGCAGATATTTGACATTGAGGGGGCGAGCTTCTTTACTTTCGGCGGTGCGACAAGCCACGATATTGACGGAGGTATTCTGGAACCGGATGATCCGGATTTTAAGAAAAAGCGCAAGGCGCTTAACAAGGGCATATTGCCGTATCGGATCAACCATGTGAGTTGGTGGGAAAGTGAGCTTCCGACGGAAGAAGAGATGGAGGAAGGACGCAGGAATCTGGCTGCACATCATAATGAAGTTGATTTTATTGTGACGCATTGCTGTTCATCCACCACGCAGGTGTTGCTTGGCGGCGGATCATATAAGCCGGATTTACTGACAAAGTATCTGGAAGATATTCGGCAGACGGTGAAGTTTAAGAAGTGGTTCTTCGGGCATTATCATGATAATAGAAATGTGAATGCAGAGGAGATCCTGCTGTATGAGCAGATCATAAGGATCAGGTGATGGATTTTTAAACCGAAGGTTTAATGACAGATCGCGCTTCATCCGATATGAGGAAAGTCTATTGTAAGCTGCTGTCCCGTGCCTGACAATAGCGCTGAACTGCGGCCTGACTTTGCTAAACGACGATTTCCCGGCGCTGAACGCACTTCAGCGCCGGAGCTGATCACCCGGAATAATCGGTCAGCAGCTCCTCCATGCTTTTCCCCAGCACCGGATGCATCAGCCCCGGCGCCAGTTCGCAAAGCGGCTTCAGGACGAAAAGCCGGTTTGGCAGATCGGCATGGGGGATGGTGAGGGTCTCGGTCTTCAGGATAAGCTGCCTGAAGGATAGCGCTCCTTCGGAGGAAATAAAGGGCGTGGCATAAAAAAGAATATCCAGATCAAGCGCCCGCGGCCCCCAGCGGACGGAGGGCGTTCTGCCGCCCTTTTTTTCTTCCTCCTTTAAAAGGGAAAGCAGCTCCTGCGGGGAGTAGAGTGTCTCCAGACGGCAGGCACCGTTGAGGAAGTCCGGCTGCTCCACGCCGCCGTAGGGTGATGTGGTGATGAAAGAGGAGACCTCCGTTATCCGGATACAGGGATCCTCCTCCAGGCGGGAAAGGGCTTCCCGGATCTGCTTTTCCGGATCTCCCAGATTTCCGCCAAGCCCCAGAAAGACCTCGTTCCAGCCCCTCTCCAGACGCACCGAGACGCTCTGAAGCTCAAGCGGGATGGGGGCCTCGGGCTTTTCCAGCTCCAGCCGGATATACCGGATCCGGGGGAACTGCCGCAGTGTTTCCCGGCAAAGCTCTCCCGCGGCGGCCTCCAGCAGATTTTTCGGGTGTGCGGCGGTCCATTCCGCCAGGAAGCGGCAGACCTCACCGTAGTTGACCGTGTCGGTCAGCTCGTCTGTTTCCGATGCTTGCTGCAGATCAGGAAAAAGCTCCGCGTTCAGGATAAAATGCTGTCCCTTTTCCTTTTCCTCCGCATATACGCCATGATGGGCAAACACCCTGAGGCCTTTGATCCGGATCAGATCCATGCAGTTCTCCTTCGCAGGGCAGCCCCTGCTTTCCTCGCCGTAAATATTCTTTGTATCATAACATGATTTCGGAACGGCCCCAAAGTCATCTCCCTGCTTTAGCCGCCAGTATTTCCTCCAGCATCCGGATAAATCTTGCATTTTCCGCCACATCGTGTACGCGCACATACGCGAAGCCCGCGTAAACGGCTGCTGCCGTGGCCGCAAGGGTCCCCTCCAGCCGCCTGTCGACGGGCTCCTTAAGTGTTTCCCCGATCACGCTTTTTCTGCTGGCGCCCAGCAGCATGGGCAGGCCGAAGGAGGAGAGCAGGGAAAGATTGCCCAGCAGATACAGATTCTGCGCCACGGTCTTTCCGAAGCCGATGCCGGGGTCCAGAATGATCCGCTCCCGTTTGATGCCGGCTGATCCCGCGATTGAAAGGGAGTCGCGCAGATCGGAAAGCATATCCTCCGGGAAACGATGATAATCCGGCGAGGCGCGGTAATGCGTAAGAACATAATCCGCATCCGCAGAGGCGATCAGCGCGGCCATTTCTCCCTGATCAGCTTTGAGGCCTTTGATATCATTGATCATCGATGCGCCGGCGGCCAGCGCCTCCTTTGCAACCTCAGCCTTCCAGGTGTCCGCGGAAAGGGGGATGTCGATCCGCTGATGCAGCGCCTCCAGCACAGGGATCAGGCGCTGCGTTTCCTCCTCCGCGGAGACGGGCGTATGGCCGGGCCTTGTGGATTCTGCCCCCACATCAATGATGAAGGCCCCCTCCCGCTGCATTTCCTCTGCATGAAAGAGAGCCCTGTCAATGTCATTGTATTTTCCGCCATCGGAAAAGGAATCCGGTGTCACATTCAGGATCCCCATGATTTTCATGCGCATCGGTTCATTTCCTCACTGGTCCCTGATCCCCCAGATCAGCCTCCGCCACTGCTCCAGCTGCGCCTGTGTCATAAAGCCGTTGGAGGTGCCCATGAAGCCGATCTTATAGGAGGCGAAGAGCAGGGCGTTCTTGATCGCCCGGATGCTGTCTCCCGTTTCCTGATAATAATGCAGGAAACAGGCAAA
>CAMOOZ010000290.1 GCA_946621895.1 uncultured Lachnospiraceae bacterium
GCGCGGATCGATGCTTCCGTGAGGCGGATCCTTAAGCTGAAGGCGCTACACGGCATCCTTGATCAGACAGATTTTGAGGTAACGCCGGAACGGATAAAGGCGGCCGAAGAGGGCACGGGAAGCCCTGAGCACATTCAGACAGCCAGGGAGCTTTCGGTTAAGGCGCTTACGCTGGTAAAAAACGAAAAGGAAGCCTTTCCCCTTGATCTGTCTGAAAAGAAAAAGGTGCTGATCCTGTTTGCGGACAGCTGCGCAAGCCGCGGCGCCTCCGGGGATGAGGCGGTAAAGCGCCTTAAGGAAGCGGGAAAGATGCCGGAGGGGGCGGAGATCTCCTCGCTCATCTGCAGCGCGGAAAACGAAAACGAATGCCTTCAGGCGGCGAAAAAGGCGGACCATGTGATCCTTGTCTACCGGACCTATGGGATGGGGTGCCTTGATCCCGCGGACAAGAACGGGCTCTCCCTAAGCCTCTTTGACCGGGTGATCGATGAACAGCACAAGCGGGGAAGGACCGTGCTTCTGGTATCCTGCCAGCTGCCCTATGACGCGGCATACTTTCAGCAGGCGGACGGCATTCTGCTCGCCTATAATTCCGCCGCGATGAAGGAGCTTCCTCCCGCTTCCGGCGAGGAGGATGGCTATCTGCCGAATCTGGTGAGCGCGCTTCAGGCCTGTTTGGGAGAGGGAAACCCCGAAGGCAGGCTTCCCGTCAGCATTCCGGCACTGGATGAAAACCATCAGTTTACGGATCGGATCCTTTACCCGAAGGGGTATTCCGTGCCTCTGCAATGAAGGGACGCTGCCTGATGAGAAAAAGAATCGACACGCCGACATGGCTGAGTGAAGTGCAAAACAATCTGCTGGAGGCGGGAAAAAGCCAGATCATCCATGAACTGGAAAATCTGAAAAAAAGCACCGTAAGAAGACGATATGCCACGGAAAAAGCCAGGAAAAAGCTGATCGACAGTCTTTTCGATGATGTCCGGCGCTTCACGATAGATACGAATATAGAAGATACCCAGGGCTCCGGCATGACAAACGGCATCATCATAAAACGCCGTAAGGAAGCCCTCCTTTCCCTGCTTGATCAGCTGGATGGAGAGGAAAAGGTCCCCGATGCTTCATCGGCGGAAAAGCAGCCGCTTTTAAGCGAACGAACATTGACAACGCTTTTCTCCCCGGAGGAAACGCTGGTCAAAATGGAGCTTGCTCCCCAGAAGACGGATTATGACGGAGTGGATTTTTTTGACAACATCACGCTGGGGGCTGCCCTGTGGATCCTGGATGATCTGAGGCGCACCGGCAGACTCAAGGATGCCTGTGCCTTTCTGCCCACAGACTATTCACGTCTGTTTGATATGATCCTCCCGTTAAATTTCTACGATCCCTGTTTTGATGAGGATCTGATCCGTTCCGTGATGTGCGTGATCACGGATCGGAATGATCGGGGAAATGGCAGACCTGTCAGGTTTTACGATATCTATTTTAATGAGCTGCAGGCAGATAACCGCCACAAAGCGCTTGTTTCCCCCGGACGGAAAAACTTCGCGGGACTTTACGGGCTGCTGGATCAGGAGAGAGTGAAGGCAGCCATGGAGCGTTTTAAGGAGAAGCAGAGGCAGGTGATCCGGATCTATGCGGAGTGCCAGGCCATGTCAGACCGGGAAGAGGAGGCTATGCTGAACAACATAACCGTTCAGCCAAGCGTCCTCATGGTCAATCCCTCTGCCGGAGATGAGCCGAAGAAATACAGAAAGCTGATGGCCGGACTTGCAGATCTGTCGGACAGAAGTGATCTGTTGAGAAAAAACTTTTACCGCTATCTCACGCTCCCCATTTCGAAGACGCGTGAGCTGCTGGGGAATGTGGAACTTGCAAAAAAATTCAGGGGATTTTCCATCCAGGATCCCTATGAGATCTGTTTTGCGCTGATCGCGCTTCTGGAAGAGGAAGACGACGCGCCCTGGCTGCTCCAGACAGGCTTTTGTGTGGTAAACGCGGCTGCCGCACTTCTTCCCTGGCATGAGGACGAGGAGGATGACGGGGAAGACGACGACCCGGAGAAATGGGAGGATCCGGTGTTTTGCTATGATCAGAACGGCTGGATCGAATACCAGGCCCGGGAAGGCGCCGCGGACGACACGGATTACTATAAACCGCTCCCGGATGGCACAAACCTTGCGCAGCAGCTTTTCCGCCTATCCGGCGGCATCATGCCAAGAAATCTGCATCCCTTTGCGCGGGAGCGCAAAAGCCTGAAGGAAAACGGCATGGACGGGGAAGAAGCGGATCGGCTGATCGACCGGGCGGAACTCCTTTTCCTTTCCCAGTTCCGTTCTGCGGCGGTAAGCCAGATGAATACCTGGGAAAGCGATGAGGGCGAAGCAGCGGAAAGCCCGGCCGGAAAGCCGCAGCCTTCCGCCGGGGCGGAAATGCCGCAGTCCCCGGGCAAAGCCGCAGAGACGAAGAATGCGCAGCCTTTTGCGGAAGCGGAAAAGCCGCCGTTTCCGAATACGGCAGCGCCCGCCCCGTCTTCCGACACGGCGGATGTCCGCAAAGATAATGAAGACAGCACCCGCGAGGCGGAACTGAAGCGTATCCGGGAGGAAAACAAAAACTTGAAGAAGGCGCTCAGCGAGGTCAATCGCGAGGCAAAGGCGGAGAGGGCGAAGTACGAGAAGGAGCTGCGGCTGCTCCGTATGGAACACAGGGAGCTGGCCGATCTGCGGGAGCTGGTCTTTAACCGGGAAAACGGCACAGGAGAGGACAGCGGCACAACACCGCAGGACGCATCAGGCAATCGCGCGCCCTCCGTATCCTTCCCTTATGAAACGCTTAAACGTACAGTAGTATTCGGCGGCCATGATACCTTCCTGAAGGCCTTTAAGCCCAAATTTACCAATGTCCGTTTCGTGGATGTATCCCTCGCCTTCAGCCCGGAGCTGGTACGGAACGCGGATGTGGTCTGGATCCAGAATAACTGCATTTCCCATTCGCAGTTCTACAGCATCTTGAATGAAGCCAGGAAGCACGGCATACAGGTCAGGTATTTTCC
>CAMOOZ010000291.1 GCA_946621895.1 uncultured Lachnospiraceae bacterium
AAGGGCTGTTTTTTCCTTTGCAATGCTTTTCTCCACGACACTGCCGAGAAATGCATATTTCCGGAGAAGCTCCTCTCCCTTTTGCAGAAGCTCCTCGCGGGAAAGCGCCGGACCTTCTTCCTCCAGCTGCCTCGCCGCCTCGCTGAAGGCTGATGCGCCCAGAAACCTGGCGGTGCTCTTCAGGGCATGAACCCTGATCACGAAATTCTCCCGGTCATCCGCCTGAAGAAATCCTTCCAGTTCCCGGCGTTTTCCCCCGGCGCCCAGCGCGAAATCCTTCAGCACATTGGCGTAAACCTCTTCGGCCCCGCAGGCGTCAAGTCCCGCCTCCGGATCGATCCTGCCCTCCGAAAAAGCACGCAGCTTTTCCCATTCTTCTCTCATCGTCTGATCCTGCACGAAATCATTTTCCACCTGTACGGCTGCAAAGCGATAATAGCGTCTTGCATGCGGCTTGCCGGGATGCAAGACGATAATACTGCTTTAGCGACCGTACAGGCAGAAGCTTTTATCCGCTGCTGCCGCTCACTCAGATCGCTGCCAGCCTCCTGCCAAGCCCCTTGCATTTTTCCAGCACATCCAGCTCCGGCGCGTTCTGACAGATCACGCCTTCCCCGCAGGCCACCTTCGCGCCCTTTTCTTCGAGCCGCTTTTCCCAGTTTTTCATCCATTCGCCGCCGCCCCAGCCGTAGGAGCCGAACAGCGCGATCTCCCTGCCGGAAATGCCGCTATCCTCAAGGCGCTGCATAAAGGGCTCCATTTCCGTCTCCTCAAGCTGCTCCGCGCCCATTGCGGGACAGCCCAGCGCAAACCCGGGCGCGCCGGAAAGCATTTCCGGTGATGCCTGTGCCACGGGGACGAGCACAGCTTCCTTTCCGGCGGCAATGACGCCGTCCGCCACGGCTCTTGCCATGGACTCCGTGTTGCCGCCCTGAGACCAGTATACGATCAGTACCTTGTCCATTGTTCAATCCTCCTTTTGTGGGAAAGTATACATGAAAAGCCTGTCCCGATGCAATTGGAAAATCAGTTTTTATCCATTTGCGCGCAGCACCTTTTCCATATGGTATTTCTGGGGAACCAACCCCATTTTCTCATAAAAGCCCTTCGCCTTATCGTTTAACGCCCACACATTCAGGGTCAGATTGTAGCAGCCGATTTCCTCCGCATAAGCCGCCGCGTATTCATAAAGACTCCTGCCGATCCCTTCTCCCCGATGGGCGCTGCTGATGCAGAGATCATCGATATAAAGGGTTTTCACCGCCGTCATGATATTGTCCTCTTTATCCGGCTGTTTGATGATGCAGAACACATAGCCCAGCACCCGGTCGTTCTTATCCGTATAGACAAATACCGGCGTGTCCTTTGCTGCAAGGATTCGCTTTAACTCCTTTGGCGTATATTTTGCCGCATTTGATTTAAACAGATCAGGCCTGCCCTGATGGTGGACCTCCAGCACCTCACGCAAAAGCTCCATCAGCCGGGGAACATCCTTATTTTCCGCTTTTCTGATCATCTGAAACCGTCCTTTCCTGATACAGCTCGCTTTGCATGGAATTCGGCTGGAAACGCTTTGATCAGCCATCTCTCATTGCCCCTGCCCGCTCTCCCCTGTGCCCTCGATATAGGCCACCATCCCATGGGGCAGGCAGACAATGGGGACCTCATAGCTTTCCCCCTTCAGCGGATTTGTGTGCACGCACACCTGATTGGAACAGTTGGATTCCACGCAGGCTGCCGTTCCGGCTTTGATCTCCAGAATATTGATATCGCTGACAGAGCCGGGGTCCTCCTCCAGAAGCTTCGCGATATTGATATCGGGAGAAGCCTCCATAGCTTTTCCGTCCCGCACAACGATCCTGCCGTCCTTCTCCAGAGAGAAGCTCTGTCTGTTTCCCCCGGCGCTTTCAATGATCAGCTGCTTTGCTCCCCGGGGCTGTTGATGTTGATAGAGAAGAAAAGCACCTGCGCAAAGCAAAAGCAGCAGGATAACAATACCGGCAAAAACGAGCTTTCCCGGTTTTTTCCGTAAAAACGGGGGAAAGCCATGAGCATCCCCCCGTTCTTTATGGCAGGGCCGAAAGGAAAATGCCGCTTCGCGGCCGGCGGCCCGCCGGCGGGCAGAGGCGGATTCTCCTCCCCTGCCCGATTCCGATTGTGCTTTATCATCTGACATTGCCATCCGTCAGGATGCCTTCTCCTCTTCGGAAACCTTTGCCGCAGCCGCAGCCTTCTTCTTTGCCTCCGCCTCGGCGGCATCCTTCGCCCGCTGCGCCATGATCCCGCTCGCCGGCACCCTCGGATCAAGGATCACCTTCTTCGGGCATTTCTGCGCGCAGAGTCCGCAGCCCACGCATTTTTCGTAATCGATCCTCGCGATGTTATTTTCCACATGGATCGCGTCCTTCGGGCAGTTCTTCTCACAGAGCCCGCAGCCGATGCAGCCGGCCTGGCAGACCTTCATCACCTGGGGCCCCTTGTCCTTTGAGGTGCAGGCCACGCTGACCTTTGCGTCATAGGGGATCAGGTCGATCAGATGCCTGGGACAGGCCGCCACGCATTTTCCGCAGGCCTTGCAGCTCTCCTTATCCACCTGGGCGATGCCGTTTACGATATGGATCGCGTCAAAGGGACATTCGGACACGCAGGTGCCGAAGCCCAGGCAGCCGAAGCTGCAGCTTTTCGGCCCGCCGCCCGGCACAAAGGCCGCCATCCGGCAGTCCTTCTGCCCGCTGTATTCGTAGCTCTGCTTTGCTACCTCGGGATTGCCCACGCAGTGGACATAGGCCACCTGGCGAACGGAGCTGCCTGCCTCCACGCCCATGATCTCGGCGATTTTTTTGCCGACCGGTTCACCGCCCACCGGGCACTGATTCACCGGCGCCTCACCCTTCGCGATAGCCGCCGCCAGGCCGGAGCAGCCGGGAAAGCCGCAGCCGCCGCAGTTATTGCCGGGAAGCGCGGCCAGTACCGCCTCTTCCCTTTCATCTACCTCTACTCTGAACTGGATCGCCGCAAGGCCGAGGAAGATCCCCACAAAGATCCCCACGATCCCCACCACGGCCACAGATGCGATAAATACACTGTTCATCTTTTTCCTCCATCAGATCAAACCGGAAAAACCGCAGAACGCGATGGCCATCAGCCCCGCCGTGATCATCACATGGGGCATGCCCTGAAACGACTCCGGGACATCATTGAATTCCATTTTCTCCCTGAGGCTTGCCAGGATGATGATCGCGATCGTAAAGCCCACGGAGGTGGCAAAGCCGTTTACGATGCCCTCCAGAATGCCGTATTCCTTCTGCACATTCGTCAGCGCGACGCCCAGCACGGCGCAGTTTGTCGTGATCAGGGGCAGGTAGATCCCCAGTGCGCTGTAAAGGGAGACCATATACTTTTTCAGGAACATTTCGATAAACTGCACCAGTGCCGCAATGACCAGAATGAACCCGATGGTCTGCAGGTACTCGATGCCGAGAGGCACCATCACAAACTGATAGATCAGGCCGGTCACGGCCGAAGCAATGGTAATGACAAAGATAACGGCAAAGCCCATGCCTCTCGCGGTCTCCACCTTTTTGGAAACGCCCAGAAAGGGGCAGATCCCGAGAAACTGGCTCAACACCACATTGCTCACCAGAGATGAGCTGATCAGAATGACCAGAAGCTGCTGTACCATTACGCTTCACCTCCCTTCACCTCGGGCCTGATCGTGCAGGAAGCCTCCGCTCCGCAGCTTGCGCAGTCCGTGCCGCAGCCGGACTGGATCCTGCTCATATCCTTCCCCTTCTTTTCTCCCGCGATCTTGATCTTATTCTGGATCGCCGTCAGGCAGGCCAGCACGAGGAAGGCCCCGGGCGGCATGATGAAGATGGAAAAGGGCACATAGCTTGCCGGCATGATCGTCATGCCGAAGATGGAGCCTGCGCCGATCAGCTCCCGGATCGCGCCGAGGATCGTCAGTGCCATCGTAAATCCGAGCCCCATGCCGATCCCGTCAAAGAGCGAAGGGATCAGCCCGAACTTGGAGGCATAGGCCTCCGCACGGCCGAGGATGATGCAGTTTACGACGATCAGCGGGATATAAAGGCCAAGCGCCGCGTAAAGGGACGGAATAAAGGCCTTCAGCAAAAGCTCCGTCATCGTGACAAAGCTTGCGATCACGACGATAAAGGCCGGAATACGCACCTTATCCGGAATGATCTTTCTTAAAGCAGAGATAAACAGATTGGACAGGGCAAGCACCACCGTGGTGGATAAGCCCATCCCCAGACCGTTCATCGCCGAGGTCGTGACCGCCAGTGTGGGGCACATCCCCAGCACGATCACAAAGGTCGGATTCTCCCGCAGGATGCCGTTATACAGGCGTTCCGCCGGTGTGTTCTCTTTTAAGTTCATGCCGCGCCTCCTTTCCCCTGGAGTGCCTCTCTGAAGTATTTCAGCCCGGCGTTGACTCCTTTGGTCACTGCATTTGTCGTGATGCTGGCGCCGGAGATCGCGTTGATCTCGTTATCCGCGGAGGCGGCGCCGCCCTTGACCCAGTTAAAGCTCTCCACCTGCTTGCCGGCAAACTGGGGCTTTAAGATCTCATCCGCGCGCATCCCGAGGCCGGCCGTTTCCGCGATGGAAAGGATGGACATCGCGTTTAAGGTGCCGTCCTCCTGAATCCCTAAGGAGAACTGGATATTGCCGCCGTAGCCCTCCTTTGTGGTCACGGTAACGACATAGCCCAGCACATTCCCGTTTCCGTCAAGCGCCTTTACGACGGCGTCGATCTGCTGGAGGGCAAAATCCGCGCCCAGCACGCCCTGCGCCTCCTCCGTGGAAAAATCGGTCATTTCCTCGAAGGATTCCGCATCCTGGAAGACCTCCTTCCAGGCGGCCTTCTTCGTCTGCTCCTCCTGCAGCGCGATGGCGTCCACGGTGATGTTATTCACAAAACCCAGCACCAGCCCGGCGATCAGCGTGATCGCAAACAGTATCCCGGCATCCTTCAGCATGCCGGCGATAGGACTCTTATTCTCTTTCATGCGTTCTCCCCTCCTTTCCCGAAGGCTTTGGGGAGCGTCATATTCTCGATCAGGGGCACCAGCAGGTTGCTGATGATGATCGCGTAGGAAACTCCCTCGGCGGAGGGTCCGAAGACCCTGAAGATCCCGGTCAGGATGCCCAGCACCACGCCGTACACATACTGGCCTTTCCGCGTGATCGGGCTCGTCACATAATCCGTGGCCATGAAGAAGGCGCCGAGCATCAGGCCGCCGCCCGCCAGCTGACCGGAAATATAGGTGGGATCAAAGCCGTGTCCGCCAAAGATGGACACAAAAATAACGAGCGTAATGATATAGGTGGCGGGGATCCGGATCGTGATCACATCAAAGAGGATCAGGAAGCAGGCCCCCAGCACGATGGCGATCATTGAGGTCTCGCCTATTGTTCCTGCGGTCCGTCCGATCACCATATCCAGCACATTGAAGGAATCCCCGGCTTTCACGGCCGCCAGGGGCGTTGCGCCGGAATACACATTCGGCACATCGAAATTCGTCATGATCGTCGTAAAGGAAAGGATCAGAAAGCACCTTCCGCCAAGCGCCGGATTCATGAAGTTCTGCCCCAGTCCGCCAAACAGCATTTTTACGACGACGATCGCGAAAAACGCGCCGGCCACGCCGATCCACCAGGGCGCCATGGGCGGCAGGTTAAGCGCCAGAAGAAGCCCCGTCAGCGCGGCGGAGCAGTCCGAGATCGTCACCGGGCGCTTTAAGGCCTTGCACATCAGCCATTCCGCCAGCACTGCGGAGGCCACGGTCACCACGACCAGAATCGCCGCGTTCAACCCGAAATTATAAATGCCGAAGATCGTGGCAGGAAGCAATGCAATGATCACCAGAAGCATGATCCCCTGCGTTGTGATCCTGTCCCGGATATGGGGATTGGAGGAAACCTGAAACTGCTGATTATTCATCCTTCTTTTCCTCCTTTCCCTGTTCGGCTTTGGTCTCTGGCGCCGCATCCTGAGCTTTTCCGTCGACCGACCCGGTCGGTTTTGTATTCTCCTTGTTTTCTGCGGCCTTTGTCTCAGCGGGCTTCGTATCGGGAGCCGGTTTTGCCTCCCCGGCTTTTTTCTCTTCCGCCTTGCCTGCTTCTGCGGGCTTATCCTCCTTCTTCGGCGGAGGGGCGGCCTTCGCCCGGTTCTTTGCCAGCTGGAGCTTGCGCATGGATTTGATCACCTGGGCCAGCTGGCGCTTTGCCGGGCAGACAAAGCTGCAGGAGCCGCATTCCACGCACTCCATGCCGTTTTCCTTCACGAATTTTTCTTCCTGGAATTTTTCCGCGTAGACAGACAGGCGTCTCGGCACCAGCCTTGAAGGGCAGGCATCGATGCAGCGCCCGCAGTTGATGCAGGCGGAGGGCTCCATCGCGGAGACCTCGTCCTTTGTAAAGCAAAGCAGCGCCGAGGCTGTTTTCGTGGTCGGCACATCCAGACCGAATAAGGCAAAGCCCATCATCGGCCCGCCGGACACGACCTTCGCCGGCTGCTCCTTAAAGCCTCCGGCCTCCTCCACCAGCTCCGCGTAATTTGTGCCGATGCGGACGATAAAGTTGCGCGGATCATTGATCGCGTCTCCGGTCACCGTCACGATCCGGTGCATCAAGGGCTTCTGCTCATAGACCGCCTGATAGATCGCGACGATCGTGTCCACATTGTCCACGATGCAGCCGGCATCCGCAGGCAGCATCGAGGAATTGATCGCCCGGCCGGTGCAGGCATAAATGATCTGGCGCTCGGCTCCCTGGGGATATTTTGTTTTTAAGGCGTAGACCTCGATCCTGGGCTCGGAGGCTGTCAGCTGGGACAGCTTTTCGATGCAGTCCGGCTTATTGTCCTCGATCGCGAGTATGCCCTTTGCGTTGTCAAACAGGGCAAGCATCGCCTTCATTCCGAGCACCAGCTTTTCCGGCTCCTCGATCATCCTGCGGTAGTCACTCGTAAGATAGGGCTCACATTCCGCGCAGTTTGCGATGCAGTACTCGATCTTGTCCGGCTCCTTGGGCGAAAGCTTCACATGGGTCGGGAAGCCTGCGCCGCCCATTCCGACCACGCCTGCCTCCTGGATCCGCCGGATGATCTCCTTTTTCTCCAGGCCCTCCAGCGTGTCGATCTTTTTTCCGTAGTCAACCTCTTCGTAGTTTCCGTCATTTGTGACAATGATCGAATTGACCATGTCACCCGTGACCACGCGGCGGGGCTCAATGGCCTTCACCGTCCCGGAGACCGTGGCGTAGATCGGCGCGGATACAAAGCCTCCCGCCTCCGCGATCTTCTGCCCCGTCAGCACATGGTCTCCCTTTGCCACGATGGGCTTGGCCGGAGCGCCGATATGCTGGGACAGAGGATACACCAGATCTCCCTTGGGGAGGACGGCCTTAATGGGCTTGTCCTTGGAGAGATCCTTTCCGTCATAGGGATGGATCCCGCCCACAAAAGTTAGTTTTGGCATTTCCTTTTCTCCTGTCATTATGGCAGACGAACGGGAAGGCTTCCTGCCCTTCGGCAACAGCCATTCCCGCGCTTACCGTGTTATATGGTACCGAGTCGGGACAGCGCATGAAAACCATGCGATATGCTGCCCTGAACCTTCCCAACAATATACTCCTCTTTGGGAAAAAAATCCAGCACTATCGGAACGGATCATCAGAGACGGGTGTTCCTGCGATCCGTATATTGCCCGCAGCCACGCAGCAAGTGCGTGGCTCGGGGCTGAACTGTATCGCTTGAATACTATACTAAGGAAACACTGTAAAAACAGTGATCGGCGCTTTCATCAGCGCTTCTGAAGCGCGCAGGGCAGATCGGACTTGACGGAGTCGGGA
>CAMOOZ010000292.1 GCA_946621895.1 uncultured Lachnospiraceae bacterium
CAGATCATCCGAAACAATATCGAACGATGCGAAATCGTATGATACAAAATCAAACGATATAAGACCGATTGATACAGAAACATGCGCCTCTGCAGTGCAGCCATATGCCGATCATCCTGTCCGCCATGTCATTTCGGAAGCTTCAGCCGATATTGTATCGGATATTGTATCGGAAGTTTCGGGTGATATTGTACAGGAAGCCCGCTCCGCGCCACTGTCCGAAGAGGAGGTGATCGCCAGAATGGGAAAGCTTGGGGATACGCCCTTTGTGCTGGAGCACTGCAGCGTAAAAATGACAGGCGAATGCTTTATGCCGGCCGCAGCGCTGAACCGCCTGAGGAGAGACGCGGCAACCAGGCTGCTGGAGAAGCTGCTGCCGAAGCGGATGTTGAAAAAATCATGCGATATACAATCACTTGATGTTTCAGAAGAGAGGGGATCGTTTTTTCCTCAACCGGACGGAGACGGAGCTTCCCCGGCAGGACCGGGGACAAATGACACAGGTTCCTCCATCGAAAGCAGGGCTGCGTCATCATCAGGCGGAGAATTTTCCGCTGTGCCGGATGCCGGTTTGCCCGGTAAGGATGTCAGGCGGGAAGCCAGTCAGGATCATTCCGGAGCTGCGTATATGATCAGCATCAGCAATGCGGACCAGCTGAAGGCCCTCCTCCTCTCCGAAATAAAGTGCCATGCGATATTGCCGTTGGCGCTGGCCGGGGAGGCAAAGCAGCTGCCCGCCTCCTTTTTTCTTTCCTTGCCCTGCATGATCCGGGAGGGTGAAGAGGAGCTGCTCCGGCGGGCGCTTGACTATGCGAAAGCGCACAGGGAACAGGTTCGGGGTTTCCTGATCCGCAATCTGGAGGAAGCCGCTTTTCTGGACAGTCATTTTTCCGACGGGGCGTTTCGTTGTATAATGGACCAGAGCATTTATGTCTGGAACACGGAAAGCATCCGTTTTATCCGGGAGATGTTCCCGCACCTTGCCGACGGGTTATCCTTCAGCCTTCCCCTTGAGCTTTCCGGCAGGGAGCTTACGGCGTTAAAAAGGCGCCTGAAGGGCGAGGCGCTTCTGCTCACTGTTTACGGCAGGGCGCCGCTGATGCAGACGGCAGGCTGTCTGAAAAAAACGATGGGGAAATGTGATCACAGACCGGGGGTGCTTTCCCTGCAGGATCGTTTCGGGGCGGAATTTCCGGTGGAGGTGATCTGCGAACCCTGCGGGAACAGGATCTACAACTCTGTCCCTATGTCATTGTTTGAGGAAAGGATGCCTGAGCGGGAGGGCTTTCTTTTCCGCATCGACCTGACCCTGGAAAACGAGGCGGAAAGCCGGGAGGTCCTGAAAAAAGCCGCGGCTTTTCTTGCCGGAGGAATGGCTGGCGATCACTATGCCATTGTGGGAGAGCTTCCGGCTTCAGCGCCGAAGGCCCGGGCTGCATTTTCCCGCTCCCGAAAGGGAAAAGGGGAAAGGGAGAGGGGCGGCGCGAAAGCGGACGGCCGTTTTGCCGGCTATACCACGGGACGATGGAGAAAGGGCGCCGATTGAATTGAGACTTGCTTATCTTCGTGAAATTTCAAAATATCTGATCGTGGCCTTCGGGGCGTTTTATGTGTTCGCGGCTTATGCCGCGCTGGCCTTCAGGCGCCATTCCAACTCCCCCTGGCTTTTGGGCGTTCAGTTTTTGCTGGGCGTCTGTGCCAGAGCGTTTGGCTATCTGGCCATGTATTCCGCTTCGGGAGAGTTAAACTATCTTTTTGCCGCGGCCTTTGCGGAGATCATCATCTTTGCCGGCTATTTTCTTTTCCGGATGCTTTTGCCCATGGGGGATGCCCAGCTGCTGCAGGATCTTTCGATGCTTTTGGGGATCGGGCTGATGATGGTCACCCGTCTCAGCTTCGGACGGGGAATGCGGCAGATCTTTTTTACCCTGATCGCGTTTGTCTTTGCGCTTGCGCTGCCCTGGCTTTATCCCAGAATGAAGCGGATCAGCCTTCTGCCCTACGGCATCGGTGTGCTGAACATCCTGCTCCTCAGCCTGGTGCTCGTGCAGGGGGCGAAGATTCATGGCTCCAAGCTGAACTTTTCCCTGATGGGCTTCACTTTTCAGCCCAGTGAGCTGGCAAAGCTCCTGTTTATCTTTTTCCTGGCGGGAGTCTATCTGCGAAAGCCGAAGCTTGCGGAATTTCTGCTGATCGGCATGATCTGCGCGCTCCATGTGCTGATCCTGGTCTTTTCGAGGGATCTGGGCGGGGCGCTGATCTTTTTTGTCGTCTACAGCCTCATGACCCTGTTTTATCTGAGGCGCCCCTCGGTGCTGATCCCGCTGGGAGCGGGGGGGTGTCTCGCCGCGTTTCTGGCCTGGCGCCTGTTCACCCATGTCCAGGTCCGGGTCAGGGCCTTTCTGGATCCCTGGAGTGTCATCGATAACGAAGGCTTTCAATTATCCCAGTCCCTTTTTGCGATCTGCTCCGGCGGTGTCTTCGGGCTGGGGCTGCTGCAGGGGAATCCCAGAGACATCCCCTATGTGGACACGGATTTTGTCTTCTCCGCCATCGCGGAGGAGCTGGGGCTCCTGTTTGGAATACTGCTGTTATTGATCTGCCTTCATGTGTTTCTTGTCTCTCTGCGGATCGCCTTTCACAGCGCCGATATGTTCGGGCGTTATTTTGCCTTTGGCCTGGGGGTCTGTTATCTGTTTCAGGTGTTATTGACGGTGGGGGGAGGCGTCAGGTTCATTCCGCTCACCGGGGTCACGCTGCCGCTGATCAGCTATGGGGGAAGCTCGCTCATCACCACTGTGCTGATGTTCGGCTTCCTCTATACGGTTTCCGCCGGGAAGGTCCAGCCCCTGACGGATGTGGTCCGGGTAAGGATCATCAGAGCCATGGCCGTGCTTTCTGTTCTGGTCATCACGGTGCTTTCCGTGTACACGGCGGCATACTGTTATCAGAATTATCAGCCGTTACTAAATAACAACTATAACGGCAGGCAGCGCATCCTGATCAGACAGAATACCCGCGGACGGATCCTTTCCGGCGGCGGGGAGGTGCTTGCCCAGACTGTCCGGGATGCGGAGGGGAACGAGTCCCGGGAATATCCCTACGGCGCGCTTTTTGCCCATGTGGTCGGCTACAATACCAGGGGGAGGATGGGACTGGAAAATGATTACAACTATTATCTGATCACCTCGGATATTTCCATCGGGAAAAAGATCGCGCTGGAGGAGGCTGGGGAGAAATTGCCCGCAGACGATATTTATACAACGCTGGATGTGAAGCTGCAGGAGGTGGCTTCCAGGGCGATGGGGGTTTACCAGGGCGCGGCCATCGTGAGCGATCCGAAGACGGGCGCCATCCTGGCCATGGTCTCAAAGCCGGATTTTAATCCCGGGGAGATCCCGGCGATCTGGAATGACCTGATCAGCAATAAGGAGGATTCCCGTCTGGTCAACCGGGCTTCCTCGGGCCTTTATCCCCCGGGCTCCACCTTCAAGATCCTGACGGCCCTCGAGTATTACCGGGAGAATCCGGATTCTTTTCGCGATTATCGCTATAACTGCAGCGGCCGCTTTACGGCGGAGGGCAGCACGATCAGCTGTTTCCACGGCACAAGCCACGGAAAGGTGGATTTCTTCACGAGCTTCGCGAAATCCTGCAATTCCAGCTTCGCGAACATCGGCCATTCCCTGGATCGGGAAAGCTTTCGGAAAACGCTGGAGCAGTGCCTGTTCAACAAGGACCTGCCGGGAAGCGTTTCCGCGAAAAGCAGCACGGTGGTCGTGGATGAGGGGATCAGCGAGGATGAGATGCTGCAGACCTCCATCGGACAGGGAAAGACGCAGATCACGCCGCTGCATTTAAACCTGATCACCCAGGCGATCGCAAACGGCGGCAGCTTCCATGCCCCCTGCCTGGTGAGCCGGGTGGAAAACGCTGAGGGGAAGATCGTCCGGGACTTTACGCCGGATAAAGGCAATGCTATCATGAGTGAGCCTGAGGCAATGCTGCTGACGGAAATGATGACGGCGGTCGTGGAGGAGGGCACCGGGAAAAAGCTCTCCGGTCTCAGCTATTCCGCCGCCGGCAAGACCGGCTCCGCGGAATACGGGACAAACAAGGGAGATTCCCATGCCTGGTTTACGGGCTTCGCCCCGGCTGAGGATCCGGAGCTCGTCGTGACCGTCATCATTGAGGGGGCGGGCAGCGGCAGCGACCATGCCGTGCCCATCGCGAAAAGGATCTTCGACGCGTATTTTGGGGTTGATTGAATGGCTTTGTTTCTCACGGTCTTAAAGGTCATCGGGATCATACTGCTGGTGCTTTTGGGAGTGCTCCTTTTGGCCCTCCTGCTGGTGCTTTTTGTCCCGGCGCGCTACAAGGTGAAGCTTCTGGGGAACGGCTCCCTGAAAGAGCCTGAGGTGCGCGGGCGCCTGAGCTTTCTCTGGTTTGTGCTGCGGGCCAGAGTGGATTATCCCGGCGAGAGGCTTTACTGCGTCCGGTTTTTCGGTTTTCCCATCCTGAAAGACGGGGAAGAGGAGAAAGCAGAGCCTTCGCTGGAAACAGAAGGGACCTTGGCCGATGGCAGCGCAGCTGCGGATAGCAGGCAGGCTGCTAAGGCGGATCCGGCTGACAGGCTTTCCCCGGATGGATGTGGGGAGCTTTCCGACGGCGCGGATCAGGAGACCGATCCGGCTGTGCCTTCCCCGGCGCCGAAGACGGATTTTACCCATGGTGACCCGGTCTATCGGACGCCGGAGGAGCAGGAATGGGGCTGGAAAGCGCCTGGAGGAGAGCCCTCCTTTGCCCGGGAATGGAAAACCTGCTCCGCCTATTCCAAAATCCGGGCGCTTTGTGGTAGAATAAAAGGGTTATATGAGCGGCTCCGGACGCTTTTTTCGCTGCTGGGAAAGGAGTCCACGAAGGAGGCGGGAAGGGAACTGCTTTTCCGCACAAGGAAGATCCTGTGGTCCGTCAGGCCCCGGAGGCTGGAGGGAGAGGTCTCCCTCGGACTTTCCGATCCTGCCGCCACCGGCATTCTTTTCGGAGCTCTTGCCCTGCTGGATACGGACCGCCTGAATGCCGATCCTGATTTTGATCAGGAGAGGTTTTCCGGAGAAGTCTCCATCAGGGGGAGAGTAATATGCGGAGTCGTGCTTTATCATGTGCTGCGGCTGATCCTGAAGCCGGAGGTGCGGAGCTTTTGGGAAGAGTTTTCCCGCTGGAATAAAGAAAGGGAGCAGGAGAATGTCTGATACCAGTCAGTTTGCGAATATTGTGGAATCACTGTTTACCGGAATGAACGCCGTGGCTTCCGCCAGAACCGTGGTGGGGGATCCCATCGTAATGGGGGACACGACGATCCTGCCCCTCACAGAGATCTCCTTCGGCATTGGCGCAGGCAATGGCCGGGCGGAGAAAAAGAACACCGGAAAGGGAGCCATCGGCGGAAAGATCACTCCGGTGGCGGTGCTGGTGGTTCGTCCGGGTTCCGTCAGGCTGGTCAGCGTGAAGGGTCAGGATGCCATCGCGAAGGTGCTGGATATGGTGCCTGATGTGCTGGAAAAGCTGGGGGGAAAAAAGAACGGAGAGGAGAATCAGCCCACGGGAGAGGAAGCGCTGAATGAGGCCTTTCCCGAGAGGAAAAAGGATATCAGATGAACGAAGAATATCAGTTGTTACGGGAAGAGCTGATCGACTTTGAGAGGCAGGTTGAGGACTTTGAAAGGCTGGTGGAGGAGGCCGCCGGGAAAGAAGAACTGCTGAAATTAAAAAAATGGCTGTTTGCGGAGAATATCCGTATCCTGGAGGAAAAAAAGCGCCTGGAGGCGCTGCTGGAGCAGGTGGCCGCAGACAAGGCGAAGCTCACCCAGGATAACGCCTATTTTGATAAAA
The DNA here is from genome assembly GCA_946621895.1 of uncultured Lachnospiraceae bacterium. The sequence goes on from CAMOOZ010000292.1 coordinate 5,893, forward strand.
AGATGGCGATCCTGAAACGGGGCTTTGATGAGCTGAACGCGGACAAAAAGCGTTTTGCCGAGGAGAAGCGCAGGGAGGAGGCCTGGCTCAGGCAGGAGAGAGAGGATCTGGTCTCCTTCGGGGATAATGTTACCGTTTTCTTTAAGGGGGTGGACAGTCCCTTCATGTTAAAGAAGCGCTACAGGGATCTGCTGAAGCTTTTCCATCCCGACAACATGGGCGGGGACCACCAGATGGTGGTGAAGATCAATCAGGAATATGAGCGATTGAAAAAGAACCTGGAGTACGGGAAGCAGGCATAAAAAAAGAGGGTGGGGAAATCCCCCACCCTCAGATTTTTGCTCTCAACGACCCGGAAACGATCCGATCAGGCCCTCTCCACCAGACCCGAACGCAGGCATCTGGTGCAGACATGAAGCTTTTTCGGCGTTCCGTTCACCTTGCATTTCACTGCCTGAATATTTGCCTTGATCATCCGATTGGATCTTCTATGGGAATGGCTGACGTTATTGCCGAATGTGACGCCCTTTCCGCATACTGCGCATTTTGCCATGGTACACCTCCGAATATAATCTGCTTTTTTGACACAACAACTTATGTTAGCACTATCCGGAAGAAAATGCAATACAGGAATTGCTACCTTTTTTTCAAAATATAGGGTATAATGTCTCTGCTTTTCATCCTCAGTTTCGGAACTGTCCGGAGCTGAGTCCGCCGGAGGACCGGGGAAAGGAACAGGAAAATGAATAAGGGTGCTATCAATACTTCACTGGGAAGTATCATGATCAACGATAGAGTCGTGGCCGGATACGCCGGCAGCGCCGCGGTAGGCTGCATGGGCGTGGTCGGAATGGCCGACGCCGGCATGAAGGACGGCTGGGGAAGGCTTTTGAACAGGGAAAGTCTGACCAGGGGGATCAATGTCTATAGAAAGGGGACCCATGTGAGCCTGGAGCTGCATGTGATCCTGGCCTATGGGGCGAATATCCCCGCCATCGGCAGAAATCTGCGGGAGTCCATTTATTATGCGATCACGGAGCATACGGGCCTGCGGGTAGATGAGATCACGATCTATGTGGACGGGATCCGGGCGGTTGACTGAAAAAGCGGCGAGGCCCGCCGGGCCATGGCCGGCGGAATGAGGCCGAATGACGCCGATCGATGCAGGGCTGAAGAGGCCGGCATCCGGATGTCAGATATTACGGTGGGAGCCTGTAACAGAGGAGGGATTTAGATGAAGTCCATCGATGCGCCTATGCTGCGGCGGATGTTTATGTCCGGCGCGGCGCAACTGGAATCGAAAAAGGATTATATCAATGAGCTGAATGTCTTTCCCGTTCCCGACGGGGACACGGGCACGAATATGACGATGACCATTCTCTCCGCCGCAAAGGAGGTGGATGCGCTGGAGGATCCGGATCTGGATGCGCTGTGCAGGGCAATGGCTTCCGGCTCCTTAAGGGGGGCCAGGGGAAATTCCGGCGTTATCCTCTCCCAGCTGCTGCGGGGCTTGACAAAGGGCCTGCAGGGCAAGAGCGAGATCACATCCGAGGTGATGGCCTACAGCTTTGAGAAGGCCGTGGAGAGCGCCTATAAGGCCGTGATGAAGCCGAAGGAGGGGACGATCCTCACCGTGGCCAGGGTGATGGCGGAGAGCGCAAGAAGCCTTTCTGGGGAATACCCGGAGGATATCGGCGCTTTTTTGGAGCAGGTGCTGGACCGGGGAGAGGCTGCGTTAAGGAAGACACCGGAGCTTCTGCCCGTATTAAAGGAAGCGGGCGTGGTGGATTCCGGCGGACAGGGCCTGATCGAAGCGATCAGGGGAGCGCTTTTTGCCCTGCAGGGCAGGGATGTGGTGCTGCAGCGCAGGGCAGGAAAGCCTGCTGCCGCGAAAATGGCGCCGAAGTCAAAGCCCTCCTGGCAGGCGCAGGCGCAGATGAAGATCCGCTTTGCCTACTGCACGGAATTCATGGTGCTTTTGAACGATCCGCTGACCGCCAAGGCGGAAAAGGATTTTAAGAAGTATCTCTCCTCTCTGGGAGACAGCCTGGTCTTTGTGGGGGACGAGGAGATGGTCAAGATCCATGTCCACACCAACGATCCGGGGCTGGCGATCCAGAGCGCCCTGGCCTATGGGCAGCTCTGCAATATGAAGATCGACAACATGCGGATGGAGCATCGGGAAAAGCTCTTCAGGATGTCCGGCGGAAAATATGTGGAGATCCCCGGCGTGGAGATCACCGGACAGGCGGAAAAGCTGCCCGGAGAAAAGCAGGAGACGCCTGCCCGTGCCGCTGATTTCACGGAGAAAAAGGAAAAGCCCGAAAAGAAAGCACCGAAGGAGAAAAAGCCCGTGGGCTTTGTCGCGGTCCTGTCCGGCGAGGGCTTGTCCGAGATCTTTAAGGATCTGGGCGTGGATCATGTGGTGGAAGGGGGCCAGTCCATGAACCCCTCCACCGACGATATCCTGCAGGCCGTGGAAGAGGTAAATGCAGAAACGGTATTTGTCCTTCCGAACAACAAGAATATCATCCTGACCGCGGAGCAGGCGGCGAAGCTTGCGAAGAAGCAGGATATCCGTGTGATCCCGACGAAGACCATTCCCCAGGGCTTAAGCGCGCTAATGGGCTTTGTGCCGGATCTTTCCCTGGAGGAGAACGAAAACCAGATGAAGGAGGAGATGGGAAGGATCGTCTCCGGTGAGGTCACGATAGCCGTCCGGGACACGACGATCGAAGGAAAGACCATCCATAAGGGCGACTACATGGGCCTTGGGGATTCAGGCCTTATCTCCGTGGAGAATGCGCTGGAGGAGGCCGCCTTCTCCACCGCCAGGGGACTGATCGGGAATGCCGGGGGCGACGCGGAGCTTTTGAGCGTCTATTACGGCGAGGATGCGAAAAAGGAAAACGCCGAGGCGCTGCTGGCGAGGCTGCAGCGGGACTTCCCCGGGATCGAGGCGGAGCTCTTTTACGGCGGCCA
>CAMOOZ010000293.1 GCA_946621895.1 uncultured Lachnospiraceae bacterium
CTTGCCGAAGCGCCTGGGCCTGGTAAAGAGCGTGACCTTTCCCCCTTTTTCGATCACATCCCGGATGAGCAGCGTCTTATCCACATAGTACAGCTTTTCATCGATGAATTCCTTATAGTTTTCATAACCGATCCCGATTCTTTTCATAAAAGGCTCCTCCTGGCCTGAATTATACAGGACAGACGGTCTGTTTACAATGAACCCTCAGGCTTGACATCCGGTTCAAATCGTTGTAAACTGCTCCGCAGTAAGGACAAGGGCGTCCTGGAAGAAATTCCAGGGCGCCTTTCTTTTCTGTCCGGACATCATCAGCACCTCCGCCGCGGTGCGTGACCAGGTGCTGCCGAAGATGGAAAGCTTAAGAAGGGATGTGGACGAAGCGGAAATGCTCACCGGAGAGGAATGCTGGCCCTTCCCCAGCTATGGGAAGCTGCTCTTCAGCGTGTATTGAACATGCGCCGCCAGACGCACTACGCAAAAGGGGTGGCTCATGCGGAGCCGCCCCTTTTTTTCGCCTGCCGGTTAACATTATCCGCCTGGTTACATCTGTTCCGGCCGGAAAGCGGGCTTTCCCTGCAGAATGCAGCAGGTGCCCTACAGCCAGATCAGCACAATAAAGGTGTAGATCCAGTAAAATGCCGGGAGCAGCGTCCTGAGCACCAGCAAAGGAAGAATGCCCTCCCGCAGCGCCGCGCGTATTCCTGCGGGAGCCATCCCGCTCTCTCCTTCGGCTGCGGATCCCTCCTTTGCCCTGCCCGGAAAGCCGAGCACAAACAGGCAGACGGCCAGGAAAAGCAGGATCGTATAGATCAGGTCCATATGCGCATAGGGCGCGGCGCTTCCCAGCACATAATCAAAAAACCAGGTCACCGCGTTCTGTCCCCGGATGCTCTGCCTGCCGAAATGCTTCAGGATCAGATATTCATAAGCGCCCCATCCCGCAAACACCCAGGTGAGCATAAAGCATTCCCGAAACACAAACAGGCCTTCAAAGGCGGTCAGCAGAAAGATCTGAAGCGCCCTCAGCCTGCCGGAAAGCATGCAGATAAGCGGCAGGAAGGTGGCCATTAATATACACCATTGGGAATGATGCATGCCGAAAAGAAAAAACAGCGTGATCCCGAGGCCGGAAAGCCAGATCGCCTCATGCGCTCTTTGTTCCGAACGGAAACCGCCGCGAAGGAAGGCATAAAGGCACAGCAGGGCGAACGCCATCGGAAGCACATTGATCCCGGGCCCCACCTCCAGCCGCATTCTTAAGAGATACTGGAAAAACTCTCCCGTCTTTCCCCTCCCGATCCCGGCGGAGGCCGAAGGCAGCAAAAGGAGCTTGTCGATAACGATCAGTGCAAGGGAGGCAGCCATATTCCGGAGCAGCACAAGGGGCTTTTTGTCCCTGTAAAAAAGCAGCGGAAGAAAAATGAAAAGCGACAGGAGCTTTCCGGAATTCGCCAGCGCAAAGCACAGCAGGAACGGCCGGTTTTTTCCCTTCAGGTAAAATCCGATGCCCAGCTGGATGAACGGGAGGTATACAATATCATTGGTCGCGGTGCCCAGCACGGGGAGGATGACAAATAAGGAGGCGGCGTAAAGATACAGCGCGATCTCCTTATCCCTTGCCGCTTTCAGCACCTGATCGGCCAGCGAACGGAAGGTCACAAGCGAAAATAAGCCCGCGCCAAAGGGCAGCAGCTTGATCCAGAGCAGTGCGGGGACCACCTGTTCCAGCTCACCGGAGGGAATATGGAGCAGCTGAAAGGCCAGATACACCGGCAGCTCCCAGATCGCATAGAGCAGGTAAACCCATATCCCGTAGAGCCATTCCATCGAATGATAGTAGGTCAGGAACTGACCGTGGAACAGATGATCCAGCAGGTCAAAGGAAAGCCTGGCCATTCCCACGAAATCAGGATAAGTCTGGGTAAAGAAGAAAAGCAGCGCGATCACCGCCAGGGGCAGCCAGCACAGATTTTTACGCGTCAACATACTTTTTCGCTCCTGTTTTTTTCAAAGTATCTCTTTACATCACCGGAAAAATCTGCTAAAATATCCGGCGTTGGGATCGTAGCTCAGCTGGGATGAGCGTCCGCTTGACGTGCGGGAGGTCTGCAGTTCGATCCTGCACGGTCCCATCCTTTTTCAGGCGCCTGTCTTTTCAGACAGGCGCTTTTTCTTTCTATCGCACGGCCGCGCAGGATACGGCTTCATCTTTCCTGCCTGATCTGCACGGCCGTACAGAGGAAGCTTGCGGCTTCGCCGCAGCGCGGCCGGCGGCGCGCGCAGGATGCGGCTTCATCTTTCCTGCCCGATCTGCACGGCCGCGCAGAGGAAATCTGCGGCTTTGCCTTACCTCTCCTCTCCTATCCGCTCCTCGACCGCTTCTCCCATTGCCGCGCAGCCAACCCTTTTCATTTTGTCCGCGCTGCCGTCCTGGGGCAGGATATCGGCCGTCCGGTACCCGTCCTTTAACACCTCCTTCACGGCCTTTTCCACCGCATCCGCCTCCGCATCCAGGTTTAAGGAATAGCGAAGGAGCATCGCGGCGCTTAAGATCGTGGCCAGCGGGTTGGCGATGTCCTTTCCCGCGATATCGGGGGCGGAGCCATGGGAAGGCTCGTATAGCCCGAAACGGGTCTCGTTGAGCGAAGCGGAGGGCAGCATGCCGATGGAACCTGTGACCATGCTGGCCTCGTCGGAAAGGATATCGCCGAACATATTCTCCGTCAGCACCACATCAAACTGCGCGGGATCCCTTACGATCTGCATTGCACAGTTATCCACCAGCATATGGGAAAGACGGATGTCCGGGTATTCCTTTGCCACCTCCTCCGTGACCTTTCTCCAAAGCCTGGAGGAATCCAGCACATTTGCCTTGTCCACGCTTGTCACATGCTTTCTGCGTTTTCCCGCCACCTGAAAGGCCTTATGCGCGATCCGTCTGATCTCCGATTCCGCGTAAACAAGCGTGTCGGTGGCGGTCAGCTCGCCGTTTGCCTCCTCCGTTTTTCTTTCGCCGAAATAAAGGCCGCC
>CAMOOZ010000294.1 GCA_946621895.1 uncultured Lachnospiraceae bacterium
AGGGCCAGCCTTGCTGCTACATAATCCTTTCTGGCCATCATTCTGGGATAATTGCTCTGCCCCCCGTGGGAGAAAAGATGCATGGCCTCCGCCAGCTTCAGCTTTCTGATGCTTTCCGGATAGTGCTTCAGCAGGCGGTTGCGTATCGTGGAAAACGTTCCCTCATCATCGCGGAAAACCTCGCCGTTTACCGCAGTGGCTAAAAAGCGTTCTTCCGCTTTATAGACCATGCCGCCCATGAAAAGTCCCTGCAGCCCCACCGGGATCCGCAAACGCTCCCGATAGAATTTTCCGATCTCAAAAGCGCCCCTGCGGGAATCAAAGCGGGGTTTGTACCCTGAAGCGCTCTCTCCCCAGACAGCCTTCGCAAAGCGCTCCCCCTTTGCGGCCAGCAGATTATGATAGATATTGTTTAACTGCTGCCCGATCTCGGCATAATCCTCCGCTTTTAACCACATGCAGAAGCCCAGGCCGAAATCATGATCCCTGGAGATCTCGTCGTCAAAGCCGAAAGCATCCGATCCTTCTCCCACAAGGCCAACGGCAATTCTGCTCTCGTACTCCGGAAAATGCTCCCGGATTACGGGTGCGCCATAGGTTTCATAAAACTCCCTGAAAAACGCAATGGTCTTTTTCATCTTTTCGTACATCCTTCCCCCATGAAGCTGACAATGGTTTTTCACCATTCTAATCTTTCAGGAAGGTTTTCGCAATGCTTCGCCCCTCATACGCCCACATCTCCGAAGGGAGGTAGAACACATAGATCCTGTCTTCCGGGATGCCCAGATGTTTTGCGATCACCAGCGACACCGCTGCAAGCACAGCTTCCAGGCAGGTTTCATCTGTCCGGTCGAACACCTTCTTTAACAGGCAGATCTGCACGCAGGCGCAGGGTTTTCTCGGATCCTCGCCGAAATGCAGCGCTTTGCTGCCTTCATAATCCATCATCAGATAAGCGCCCTTTTCCCTGGGGATCAGCTCGATCACCTGCTTTAAGTCCGCGGTGATCTTCTGCTGCTGATAATAGGACACGGAAATATTCGTCTGTACATTGATTTTCGGCATTTCAAACTCGCTTTCGTCTTTCTCCTCATGACAAGCCGTCACAAGCCCCGCTTGAAAAAGCTGCACATGGCTACGCAGATCCAGCAATGCCCGATCATCGCTCCCGACATGCTGCGATCATGGTTATTCAGGCTTCGTCACATACAGCTGTCCCAGGTTTCCTGAGGTTGTGAAACAATCAGTGCTTCAGCATGATTTTTCACACGATTACAGCAAATAGATCGGCAGGTTATCCGCGGCGCCGTCAAAACGCCGTGCTTCCTTTCCGGTTCCCACTCTTCCCTCTGTGTCCGCTCCGCCATGGGTCTCCAGGCCGCCCACGGTCATCACGCCCCTTTCCCTGTTCTGGCCGCTGGGCCATTCCCGGACGGCGCCCAGAAGTTCCTTTTTCAGTTCCTCTTTCAGCTCTTCCCTGAGCTCAGCCTTGAGCTCCTCACGCAGTTTGGCTTTCAGCTCCTCTCTGCTCTTTTCCACCGGCGCTTCGGCCTTTGCTTCCTTCTTTTCTTCTGCCATTTTGTTTTCCTCCTGAACCCAATCCGTTGTCATCTCAGGTGCATCCTCCGAAAGGCCATCCTCTTCCCTTCCGGGCAGCTCTTCCGTCATCTCCCGCGCGGACGCGTCCGCTGTTCGATCCGCTGTCCGCGCAGCCTGCCGGAAAGTCTCCGGTTCTTCCGTGAACGGCTCCTTCGCCTCCGGCTGAAGCTGCCCCTCCGCCTTCTTTCTTCCTCTTGCCATAAAACTCTCCCTCCGTCGTTTTCATTCAGGTCATACGACCGGCATCACCGCCTGATGTTTACTGATTGTTCATGATCAGCGTATAATTTCCTTCCCCGACCACGATATGGTCCAGAAATTCAAACCCCATCAGCTTTGCCGCATCAAAGACCTGCAGCGTCCGGAGCTGATCTCCGTTAGAGGGCGTGCTCACGCCATGCACATGATTATGGATCAGCACGAACCTTGCCGCCCGCATCAGCATCAGCGCCGCAAAAAGCTCCCTCAGTTCGAACTTTACCTCGTACTCCGAACCGTGGCCAAGTTCCATCACCCCCATGACATGCATCCGCATGTCAAACCCGACCACATACATATATTCCGTGGCCTGGGAGCTTAAATCAAATAAATGCTCCACGATCTCCACGATATCCCTGTAGCTTAAATACTTTCCCTCCGGATTGGAAAGCGCCCGGGGGATCTCCGCAAGCTTTTTCAGCTTCATAAAGCCTTCCGCATCCTTGATCAGCTGTATTACCGCACTCATCCTGATTACCTGCTGTTAAACTTCCCGATCCTTTTCATCGATGCATTTATACTTGTTTCATTGTACGCTCTTTTTAGTGGTGATAACCGCATATTTTCAGAAGCTGCACTGGTATAATGCAAAAGAACTGCAATAGCAGACAGATTATACACAGTAACGCAATTCTGGTTCTCCATTCATTACAGCTCCTCAGTCTGTGAGTAATGGATCATAAGGAGGTATCACATGAAAAAAATCCTTGTTATCGGCGGCTCCTATTTCGCCGGACGCGCCTTTAATGTGCTTTGTTCAAAGGACGGAGGCTTCAGCGTCCATACCGTGAACCGCGGAAGCCGAAAGCTTGGCGCGCTTTCCGGGATCACGGAATTTGTCTGCGACCGTCACGACCCCGGCAGGCTTTTCAGCATTCTTCCAACGGAGAAATACGATGCGCTCATTGATTTCTGCGCCTATCATCCGGGAGATATTTCCTCCCTGATCGATACAATAGGAAGCCGCATCAGCCAGTATGTATTTATCAGCACATCCTCTGTTTACGATCCAAAGCAGCACTGGGCAAAGAAGGAAACAGACACCCTGCTGGATCCGGAAAGCGTCTCGCAGGATAATTTCCTGGACGATTACATCCGGGAAAAGCTTTTGCTGGAAGCTGAACTGAGCAAGTGCTGTAAGGAAAGCAGCATTCCCTTCACGATCATCCGGCCCAATTTTCTCTACGGTCCCTTCAACTACGCGCCAAGGGAGAGCTGGTTCATTCAGAAGATTGTCTCCGGTGAACCCCTGCCCGTTCCCATGGACTGCAACACCCGTTTCAGCTTC
>CAMOOZ010000295.1 GCA_946621895.1 uncultured Lachnospiraceae bacterium
CCTCGCGGAAACAGAGCTGATCCTGGCGACGGCAAACGCGCTGGGAAAGCTCGGGTTTAAGCGCTTTGAGATCAGGCTTAACGACCGCAGGATCCTCAGGGCTATGGCGGCCTTCTCCGGCTTCGATGAATCGGAATATGATGAAGTCTTTATCCAGCTGGACAAGATGGACAAGCTGGGCAGGGACGGTGTGCTGGAGGAACTGAAGAATCACGGCTTTCCGGGGGATAAGGCGGAAAAGTACCTGGGACTCTTTGAATCCTGCGCAAAGGCCACGGATCCGGTGTGGTATATCACGGAGAAGGTGAAGAATTACCTTGACCCTTCCGTAAGGGACGAGTTTAAGACCTTGATCGATCGTGTAAACTCTGCCAAAGGTGACCACTTCAGCCTGGTGTTCGATCCCACGCTGGTCCGGGGAATGAGTTATTACACCGGTACGATCTTTGAAGTGAGCACAGATGAATTCGGCAGCTCCCTGGGGGGCGGCGGGCGCTATGACGGCCTGGTGGAAAAGTTTACCGGGCAGCATGTTCCTGCCTGCGGCTTTTCCCTGGGCTTTGAACGGATCATCATGCTGCTTCTGGAGCGCGGAGCCCTGTCCGCCGGGAAAAAGGAAAAGAAGGCGGTGCTTCTGGAAAAGGGACTGCCCGAGGAAAGGCTCCAGGCGCTCTTAAAGGAGGCGGAGGGCCTGCGGAAGGACGGCCGGCAGATCCTGATCACGGGAATGCTGAAGAATAAGAAGCATCAGAAGGAACAGCTTGCGGAGCAGGGATTTACGGAAATCGAAGAAATATACTGCAATCCGCTGAAGAAATAAAGAAGCTATGAGGAGTCGTTTATTTCCGGCTCCGGGAAGAATGGAGGAGTAAATGGCAGCAGAGTCGATGAAGGGCCTGCACCGTTCAAAGCGGTGCGGGGAGATTGGCGGGGAGGATCTGGGAAAAAGCCTGACCATGATGGGCTGGGTGCAGAAGCAGCGGAATAAGGGCGGGATCATTTTTGTGGATCTCAGGGATCGCAGCGGCATCCTGCAGATCATTTTCGAGGAAGCGGAGTGCGGGAAGGAGGCTTTTGAAAAGGCCTCTGCATTACGGTCCGAATTTGTGTGTGCCGTGACGGGCACGCTGGAAAAACGGGCCGGCGAGGTGAATGCGAATCTGGGCACCGGAGCCTATGAGCTGAGGGCGAAAAGCCTTCGGATCTTAAGCGAATCGGAGACGCCGCCGTTTCCCGTCGGGACGGATTCCGGGACAAAGGAGGAGATCCGCCTGAAATACCGTTATCTTGACCTGCGCAATCCCAGACTGCAGCAGAATCTGATCCTGCGCAGCAAAATGACCACGGCGATGCGCAACTTCCTGACCGCGGAGGGCTTTATCGAGATCGAAACGCCGACGCTCGGCCTTTCCACACCGGAGGGTGCAAGGGACTATCTGGTGCCCAGCCGGGTAAAGCCCGGCAGCTTTTATGCACTGCCCCAGTCTCCTCAGCTTTATAAGCAGCTTCTGATGTGTTCGGGGATGGACAGGTATTTCCAGCTGGCCAGATGCTATCGGGATGAGGATCTCCGGGCAGACAGGCAGCCGGAGTTCACCCAGCTGGATATGGAGCTTTCCTTTGTGGATGCAGAGGATGTAATGGAGGTAAACGAGCGGCTGATCCAATATGTCTGCAGGGAAGCGGCGGGGCTTGAGGTGGAGCTGCCGCTGCCGCAGATAAAGTGGATCGATGCGATGAACCGTTTCGGTTCGGATAAGCCGGACACGCGCTTTGGCATGGAGCTGATCGACTGCTCGGAGGCGGTAAAGGACTGCGGTTTTTCCGTGTTTACCTCAGCGCTGGAAAAGGGCGGAAGCGTCCGGGGGCTCAATGTGAAGGGGCAGGGCGGAATGCCCAGGAAGAAGATCGACGCGCTGACGGATATGGCGAAGGGCTCTGGTGCGAAGGGGCTTGCCTGGCTCGCCATTCAGGAGGACGGGACGATCAAGTCCTCCTTTGCGAAATTCTTTTCCGAGGAAGGCCTGCAGCGCCTGATCAAAGCCATGGGGGGCGAAAACGGCGATCTGCTGCTCTTCGCCGCGGACAGCAATAACATCGTCTGGAAGGTGCTGGGCCAGCTTCGTCTTGAGCTTGGCCACAGCCTCGGACTGATCGATGAGAAGCGCTTTGCTTTTCTGTGGGTCGTGGAATTCCCGCTCTTTGAGTGGAGCGAGGAGGAGGGCAGGTTCGTGGCCATGCACCATCCCTTCACGGCGCCGATGGAGGAGGACTTCCCGTTCATTGACGAACGCCAGGGCGAGGTAAGGGCGAAGGCCTATGACATCGTGTTAAACGGCGTAGAGCTGGGCGGCGGCTCCGTCAGGATCCATCAGGATGATGTGCAGGAGAAGATGTTTGAAAAGCTGGGCTTTACAAAGGAGGAAGCCTGGGAGCGCTTCGAATTCCTTTTAAGAGCCTTTCAGTATGGAGTACCTCCCCATGCGGGGCTGGCCTACGGACTGGACCGTTTTGTCATGCTGCTTTCCGGCGCCGAAAGCATCCGGGAGGTGATCGCGTTTCCGAAGAACAAGGATGCCGCCTGCCTGATGACCGGCGCGCCGGATAAGGTGGAGGACAGGCAGCTTGAGGAGCTTGCGCTTTTGCCCGCCGGCGGCAGGAAAGAAGAGGAGGCGCAGGACTGAACGAACCTGTTTTCCTGTTTTCCGTTCTTCGCGGCGTTGACAGAAAAGGCGTGTTTTGCTAGAATGAATTCTGGTTTTTCCCGAAAAGCAGTGATCCGTCAGGATATCGGGAAGCCAGCTGGAGAGGTATCGAAGTGGTCATAACGAGGCGGTCTTGAAAACCGTTTGTCCGAAAGGGCGCATGGGTTCGAATCCCATCC
>CAMOOZ010000296.1 GCA_946621895.1 uncultured Lachnospiraceae bacterium
CAGACGGCGGCAGAGGTGGGACCCGATAAAGCCCGCGCCGCCGGTGACAAGGATTCTTTTCATTTTTCCTCCAATTCCCCATTCCCCGCAAGCGGCAGACGAAGCGGCGCAAATGCGGGGACAAAATCAGCCGGCAGGCTGGTCCTTCACCCCGATCTGCACATATTCGATGCCGTAGCGATTCACATTGCGGGTGCTGTACTGATTCCTGCCGTCAAAGATCACCGGCGTTTTCAGATGCTCTTTGATCTCATAAAAATCAGGGCTTCGGAACTCCTTCCACTCCGTCAGAAGCAGCAGCGCGTCGGCATTCTTTAACACCTCATATTTGCCCTCGAAATAGGAAACGGCATCGTTTCCCTTCAGATAAAAATCCCTTGCCTCGGCACAGGCCTTCGGATCATAGGCCTGCACCCTCGCGCCTGCCGCGGTCAGGCTCTTCACCACGAAGATCGCGGCGGATTCCCGGCAGTCGTCCGTGTCCGGCTTGAAGGCAAGGCCCCAGACGGCAAAGATCCTGCCGGAAAGATCCTCCCCGAAACGGGCCCTGATCTTTTCCACCAGCACCTCCTTCTGGAAGCGGTTCACATCCTCCACCGCCTTTAAGAGCTTCGCCTGATAACCGTTTTCCTCGGCGGTCTTTAAGAGCGCCCGCACATCCTTCGGAAAGCAGCTGCCGCCGAAGCCGATGCCCGGATAGATAAAGGAATAGCCGATCCGTTTATCCGAGCCGATGCCCTTGCGCACCTTGTTCACATCCGCGCCCACCCGTTCACAGATATTGGCCATCTCATTAATGAACGAGATCTTCGTGGCAAGCATCGCGTTTGCCGCGTATTTCGTCATCTCGGCGCTGGCGATATCCATCAGGATGAAGTTTTCCGTGTCCATCACGAAGGGCTTATAAAGCTCCCGCATCAGCTCTGTGGCTTCCTCGGAATCCGCCCCGATCACGATCCTGTCGGGCCGCATGCAGTCGCCCACCGCGTTTCCCTCTTTCAGAAATTCCGGATTGGAAACCATGTGAAACGGGATGCTGACCCCCCGTTTCTCCAGCTCCTCCGAGACGGTCTGCCGGACCTTTTCCGCCGTCCCCACCGGCACGGTGGATTTATCCACAACCACCAGCTCATGCTCCATCACCCTGCCGATGGAGGAGGCCACCTGCAGCACATAGTGCAGATCCGCGCTGCCGTCCTCGCCCATGGGCGTTCCCACGGCGATAAAGCAGACCATCGCCTTTTTCAGCGCCTCCGAAAGATCCGTCGTAAAATGCAGGCTTCCCGCCTCGGCGTTTTTCTTTACCATATCGGAAAGCCCGGGCTCAAAGATCGGGATCACTCCGCGCTTCAAGCCCTCTATTTTTTCCTCATCCACATCCACACAGAACACATCATTGCCCATCGTGGCAAGACATGTCCCGGTGACAAGGCCCACATAGCCTGTGCCGATCACTGCGATCCTCATAAAATGATTATCCTTCCTTTATATGAACTTTCTGACACCGAACGACTGCCGGCGCTGCCGCGTGCCGGAAAGCGCCCGTCGGATAGATTCAGACTAAGCTTCATAGTAGCTTATTCTCTCCGAAAAAGCAAACCGGCGCCGCTTTGCTTTCCTTTTCCTCCTCCATCCATTATAATAAAGAAGAATACCCGGTGCGAGCGGAACATTCCTGTATGCACACCGTTCGATAAAGATACGCCGCCTGCACAGGCGAAAAAAGTCACAATTCAGCGCACCGGCTATGCGTTTAGATGTAACGAAAACAATGCCGCCGCGAGGAGCTTATGGCTGACTGGATCACTGTGGTGGATGACGACACCTCCAATCTGAAAATGGCAGGGCATATCCTGACGGAACAGGGACTTCGTGTGTCTGCGCTGAAGTCAGGGGAAGCGCTGCTGGAATTCCTGAAAACAAATGCGCCGGATCTTGTGCTGCTGGATATCCATATGCCCGGCATGGACGGCTTTGAAACAATGAAAAAAATGCGGGAGCTGGATAACGGAAGCCATATTCCCGTGATCTTTCTTACCGCGGATGAGGACACGGAAACAGAGACCCGCGGCCTCGTCGCCGGCGCGATGGATTTTGTGAAAAAGCCCTTTGTGCCCGAGGTGCTGCTGCTGCGCGTGCGCAACAACATGGATCTGATCCGTCTCCAGCGAAATCTGTCGGAGGAGGTGGAGAAAAAGACCAGGGAGGTCATTCAGGAGCAGTTAAAAAACCAGCGCCTTTCCATCCAGGTCGTGGAGACGCTTGCCGGGGCCATCGACGCCAAGGACACCTATACCAACGGTCATTCGAAAAGAGTGGCCGGCTATGCCAGGGAGATCGCCAGACGCTACGGTTATTCGGAAAAGCAGCTGGAGGACATCTATATGATGGGGCTTCTGCATGATGTGGGAAAGATCGGCATCCCGGACGCCGTGATCAACAAGCCCGCGAAGCTCTCCCGGGATGAATTCGAGATCATCATGAACCACCCCGTCCTCGGCGCCAGGATCTTAAAGACCATCACGGAAATGCCGAAGCTTGCCACCGGGGCCAGATGGCACCACGAGCGCTTCGACGGCACCGGTTATCCGGATGGCTTAAGGGGGCATGATATCCCGGAGGAGGCCAGGATCATCGCCGTGGCGGATGCCTATGACGCCATGAGCAGCCGCAGAAGCTATCGGGACATTCTCTCCCAGGAGATGGTCCGCCAGGAGATCGTAAACGGCAGAGGCAGCCAGTTTGATCCCATGTTTGCGGATATCATGCTTGCGATGATGGACGAGGATGTGTCCTATAAAATGAAGGAGATCTGATGAACAAAGCCGAAAAAAAGACGCCGGAGGCACTGGCAGGAACGCATCTGGTCATTCTGATCTGCTATTCGATCCTCGTGGCCTTCCTCCTGAGCGGATCCCTTCTGATGGGCTGGGAAATCTGGGTTCTGCCCCTTCTCGTGGCGGGAGTGGCCTTTTCCTGGGGACTGCATCTGACGGAAAGGATCCCGGCCTCCCAGCGTCTCTGGATCTATTCCATCCTGATCCAGATCTCCTTTTTCTTTTACGGCATCCATGCCACCAGCGTCTTTGATATCGCGCCCATTTCCGTGCTGTTTATCCTGATGTTTTCCATGACCTTTTCCCGCGGGCTGATCAACCTTTGCATGGCCAGCTATTACCTGACCGCGAGCTATGATCTTTCCATCATGATCGTTTCCGGTTATCCGTGGGACAAGCTGACTATTGCCCGGGTCCTGCTCCATTTCCTGCTGGTCTACATGGCGGGGGGCATCGCAAAGCTGATCCTGGACAGATGGGGAGCGCTGCTTGCGGAGCATGCGAATAAGGTCCGGGAGTTAAAGGAGATCAACCGCCGGACGGAGGATTTCCTGACCAATGTGTCCCATGAGATCAGGACGCCTGTCAACGCGGTTTTGGGCTTAAGCGCCGTGATGCTGAAAAAGGAAAGAAACGAAGCCCTCCGGCAGGATCTGGCGGCGGTGAAGGAGGCCGGGCAGCGGGTCAGCGAGCAGATCAATGATATCCTGGATTACACCGAGATCGACATGGGAACGCTCACCGTAAGCAAGGATTCCTTCATGATCACCTCTTTGGTCAACGATTTTCTGACCGATCATCATATCCGTTCCGGAGGCGAATGCGAGCTTTTGATGGATCTGGATTCCACGATCCCCTCCATGCTGATCGGCGACGCCTCCAAGATCAAAAAAATCCTCTGGCATCTTGTGGCAAACGGCATGAAATTCACGAAATCCGGCTGCGTCTACTGCCGGATCAGCTCGATCAAAAAGCCCTACGGCATCAACCTCACGATCGAGGTCACCGACACCGGGCGTGGGATGAACGCGGAAGAGGTGGAGAAGGTCACCGAACGTTTCTATCAGGCCAATTCAAGCAGGAGCAGGCAGGCCGGAGGGCTGGGACTGGGGCTCTCGATCGTTTCCGGATTTGTGAAAACAATGGGCGGCTTCATGACGATCCAGAGCGAAAAGGGCCAGGGAACCACGGTGCGCGTCAGCATTCCCGAGGAAATCGCAGACCATGTGCCCTGCATCGCGATCGCCGAAAAGGAAAAGCTCTGTCTCGCCGAGTTTGTCCATCTGGAGAAATTCGTCAATCCCAAAATGCGCGAGGACTACGCGAAGCTGCTCCGCAATCTGGCGGCGGGCTTTGGCATGAACATCCATGTGGCTTCAAGGAAAAGCGAGCTGGTGGCCCTGCAGAAGGCCTATCAGCTGACCCATATTTTCACCGGAACGGAAGAATATGAGGAGGAACGGGAATATCTGGAGTCCCTCGCTCCCGGGATCCAGATCGTCGTCGTGGCAGGCGAGGGCTACTCCCTGAAGCTGGGCAGCCGGGCCAAAATTCTGCGAAAGCCCCTCTATTCCCTGCCGATGGCTTCGATCCTGAACGCCGACAAGGCCGGCAGCCTCTACGAGGAGCAGCAGGGCAATCTCTACTGTCCCGGGATCAGGGCGCTTGTGGTGGATGATGAGCCCATGAATCTGCTGGTGGCGGAGGGAATCTTCAGGGACTACGGCATGTCCGTGACCACCGTGGAAAGCGGCATCCAGGCGCTGGAGGTCTGCAGAAAGGAAAGCTTCGACCTGATCTTCATGGACCATATGATGCCGGACATGGACGGCGTGGAGACCATGCATCGCCTGAGAGCCCAGAAGGGGGAGGATGGACGGAGTCTTTGCATCATCGCATTGACCGCCAATGCCGTCAGCTCCGCGAGGGATATGTTCCTCTCCGAGGGCTTCGACGGCTTTGTTTCCAAGCCCATCGAGCTTTCCGAGCTTGAGCGGACCTTAAAGCGCGTGCTGCCGAAGTCGGCGCTAAGCTATGAAAAGCCCGCGGAGGAGCTGATCGCCGATGCCAACAGGGAAAGCATTATCGCGATGAACGACCCGCTGGAAAGGCTCTTTACCCTGAATATCGATTCCGAGCTGGGGCTTGGCTATTGCCGCGGGGACAGGGAATTCTATAAGACACTGCTTTTGAAATTCGCGCAGGATGCCGCCGGCAAGCAGGCCGAGATCGTAAATGCCTTTTCTGCGGAGGACTGGAAGAATTATGAGATCCGGGTCCACGCGCTGAAGGGCACCGCCCGGATGATCGGCGCGGAGGGTCTGTCCGCCCTTGCGAAGGCGCTGGAAAAGGACGCAAAGACAGGTGATACGGCCTCCATCCGGGAAAACCATCCCCGTCTGATCGAGGAATACACGGCGCTTTCCGAAGGGCTTTCCGCGCTTCTGGACGAAGCCGCGGGGGATAATGCTTCGGCAGAAGGCGCCGCGGAGATCTCCGCCGAAGAGCTTGCCGGTTATCTGGAGCAGCTTAGGGAATGCCTTTCCACCTTTGAGGCGGACAAAGCGGAGGAGCTGCTTTCCACGCTTTCCGGCATGCGCTGCGGCGGGGAGCCGTTAAAGGAGAAGCTTGCGGACATAAGCGCCCTGGTGGAGGATTTCGAGCTGGATAAGGCACTTGAAAGAACAAAGGAAATGCTCGGGACAATGGAGGTGAAGCATTGATCTCCCTGCTGAAAAGACTGAATGTTTATCTTACCAATCCGGAGGAGGACGCCACGGAAAGACTGTTCCTTCTGCTGACGGGCATCGCCTTGGTGGCCGCGTTTATCGTAATGATCAGCGGGTTTATCATGGGGGAGCAGCTGGAGGAAAATCTCGTGCTGGGATTCACCTGCATCTTCGGCAGCGTCGTGGTCTGGCTTTCCATCAAACACCACCGGGTTCCGCTGGGGGCGATGATCCTCTCCCTCGGCGTGTGCTTTTTCCTGATGCCCACGGTCTATTTCTTCGGCGGCGGGATCTACGGCGGCGCAACGGTCTGGTTCTCCTTCTTCTATCTCTATATCGGGCTGATCCTGAAGGGCACCGCCAGAGTCATAATGTTCATCAGCCTGACGGCCATAGCCATATTGGAATATGCGTCCGGGTATTTCCACCTGGTCACCGTGATCCCGCATTCCACCAGGCTTTTCTATCTGGATTCCCTTGTTTCCGTGATCATCGTAGGCATGATGATCTATGTTATGGTGGTCTTTCAGAACCGCATTTACATTCAGGAGAATGACCTGACCAGAAAGCAGAAAAAGGAGATTGAGGAATTAAACCGTTCCCAGAACAGCTTCTTTTCCAGCATGAGCCATGAGATCCGCACCCCCATCAATACGATCATCGGCTTAAACGAGATGATCCTCAGAGAGGATATTTCCGACGAGGTGGCGGAAAACGCGAAAAACATCCAGGCCTCCAGCAAGATGCTTTTGCAGATCATCAATGACATTCTGGACATGTCCAAGATCGAATCGGGTAAAATGGAAATCTACAAGGCGGCTTATGACACGGGAGAAATGCTTTCCGATATCGTGGGCATGCTCTGGGGCCAGGCCAGCAGCAAGGGGCTTGCCCTGCATATCGAGGTGGATCCCTCGCTGCCCGTTTCCCTTTACGGAGACGAGGTGCGCATCAAGCAGATCCTGGTGAATCTTTTAAGCAACGCGATCAAGTATACAAAGAAGGGCTCCGTGACCCTCTCCATCAGCTGCAGGCAGGAGGACGGGGCCAGGGCGATGGTGTCCTATATTGTTTCCGATACGGGAATCGGCATCCGGAAGGAAAGCATTCCGCATCTTTTCTCCGCGTTTAAACGGCTGGACGCGGAAAAGACGCATCAGATCGAAGGAACGGGGCTGGGGCTTTCCATTGTGAAGCAGTTTGTGGACCTGATGGGCGGCACGATCACCGTGAACAGCGTCTATACAAAGGGCAGCACCTTCATCGTAGAGCTGCCCCAGGAGATTGCCGATAATTCCGGCATCGGCGAGCTGAATCTGGAGACCCGCCACGGCTTAAACCTTCGTGAACATTATATGCAGAGCTTTGAGGCGCCGGACGCGAAGCTTTTGATCGTGGACGACAATGATTCCAATCTGCTGGTGGCGCAGAAGCTCCTGCGGGACACGCTCGTGCAGATCGATACGGCCACCGGCGGCAAAGAAGCGCTGGAAAAAACGCTGGAAAAGGCCTATGACCTGATTCTGATGGATCACATGATGCCCGAAATGGACGGGATCGAATGCCTGCATGAGATCAGGGCGCAGTCCGGAAACCTGAATAAATCCGTGCCCATATGCGTGCTGACGGCGAATGCCGGTTCGGATAACCAGGCGCTCTATTCCAGGGAAGGCTTCGACGGTTATCTGGTCAAGCCGGTGAAGGGCGAGGAGCTTGAGCGCGAGATCATGCGGCTTTTGCCCAGGGAGCTGGTGAAGATCACGCAGCAGGATCCGGATTCCGCTGGAGAGGGCTTAAACCCGGTCCGGAAGTACCGGAAAAAGCGTCCCGTGCAGATCACCACGGATTCCGTCTGCGATCTCCCGGCAAAGCTCACGGAGCGCCTGAATATCGCCGTGAACCCGTATAAGGTCCACACCGAGGAAGGCATCTTTCTGGACGGCCTGGAGGCGGAGACCAATGTGGTGCTTTCCTACATGCAGGATAAAACAAAAAAGGTCCGCTCCGAGGCTCCCGAGGTGAAGGATTATGAGGCCTTCTTCGCTGAGCAGCTTCTGCATGCCAGCTTTGTGATTCATATCGCCATGGCGCCGAAGGTTTCCCAGGGCTATGATAAGGCAAGGGAGGCCGCCATGACCTTTGATAATGTGGCAGTGATCAACAGCAGCGGGATCTCCTCCGGGGTCGGCTTCCTGGCCCTGTCCGCCGGAAAGATGGCAGAGGAAGGTCTGGACGCGCAGACGATCATCAATCGGTTAGAGGAAATGAAATGGAAGATCAGGGGAAGCTTTATCATGCGGGACACGGAATATCTTGTCCGGGCAGGCAGGCTTTCCCCCCGGATCAGCCGTCTCGCCGCCTCGCTGATGGCGCATCCGGTGCTTGAGATCAGGCAGGATGCCCTTGTGGCCGGGGGCTTTATCTTTGGCGGGGAAAACAGGACCCTGCGGAAATACATTCATTCCATGATGACCGCTCCCGGAGACATCGACACCAGGTTCGCGATGATCACCTACGCCGGCGTAAGCCGCGCCCGGCTTGAGGAGATCAAAGCGGAGGTCGAACAGTATATCCGCTTTGACGAGGTGGTCTTCCAGCAGGCTTCTCCCGCGATCTCTTCAAACTGCGGTCCTCACACCTTCGGCATCTTCTACCGGATGAAACGAAAGGCAAAATGAAAATGACGGCACTTTATGCGGACTGGGACTGCTTCGGGGGGCAGGACATCCTGAAGGCCTTTGCCGGGGAGGGCATCGGCATGGTTTCCTTTGCCTTTGACAAGTCCTCTCCCCATGAAAATCCGGCGCTGGAAAAAACGCTGGCGGATCTTGTGGAGGAGCATGCCCCCGCCTTTCTTTTTTCCTTCAACTATTTTCCGGTGCTTTCCTCCTTCTGTAAAAGGGCAAAGCTTCCTTACCTGGCCTGGGTCTATGATTCCCCCTATGTCCTTTGCTATTCCTCCACACTGATCAATTCCTGCAACCGGGTCTTTCTTTTTGACCGGTGGGAATATGATTATTTTCACTCCCGCGGGATCCCCACCGTGTTCTATCTGCCCCTGGCGGCGGATCCGGAGCGGCTCGCGGGGGCAGGCGATCCGGATGTGCAGAACGCCGGCGCCCCCCGTCTGCCGGACCGGCAGGCGTCCTATGCTGTCAGCTTCGTGGGCTCGCTTTATACGGAAAGCCACAATTTCTATGACCGGATGACCTCGCTTTCCGAACGGGCAAGGGGTTATCTGGAGGGCCTGATGGAGGCCCAGCTTCATCTTTTCGGCGCAAACCTGATCGCGGAAACGCTGCCGGAC
>CAMOOZ010000297.1 GCA_946621895.1 uncultured Lachnospiraceae bacterium
GTGCTGGACCTTGGCTTCGGGAAATGCCGGATGTGTGTCTGCGGCCCGGAGGAGGCGAAGAAGCGCCTGGACGCCGGCGGCTTTATCCGGGTGGCCAGCAAATACCCGGAGATCGCCAGGGAATATTTCAGGGAAGAAAGGCGCCAGGACGCGGAGATCATCAAATTAAACGGCTCCGTGGAGCTTGGCCCGATGGTGGGGCTTTCCGATGTGATCGTGGATATCGTGGAAACAGGCTCCACCTTAAAGGAAAACGGGCTTGCGGTGCTGGCGGAGATCTGTAAGATATCGGCGAGGGTCATCGTGAATCCCGTCAGCATGCAGATGGAGGCAGGGCGGATCCGGGAGATTTTGCGGCGGCTTGAGGAGGCCACTGCTTCCCCGCAGCATGGATCATAGCTTCGGGGACTTGTTCAACAATCTCTACCTGTACGGAATGCTTTAGCATTCCAACCGTACAGGTGGAATAATTTAGGAAAGTTTCGGCAAATCAGTCTATAAATTATTCGGACAATTTATAGACTGATTTTTGCGGATACGATATAATTATGAACAATTCAAACCAATCAGATTAAGCGAGGAGGGATTGATATGCCGATTATAGCACCGGTATCCGAACTTAGAAATTATGGACAGGTACTTGATAAAGTAAAACCAAACGCTCCTGTTTATCTGACGAAAAACGGTCATGGCCAGTTTAGTGTACACAGCATCGAGGATGATGAAGAGTTTGAAAAGGCAAGGGCGATGGTAAAGCTAATGACCGAGCTCAACAAAGGAATACTGTCGGGGGAAGAAAAAGGCTGGCTTTCGGATGAGGATCTGGATAAACACTTCCTTGAGAAACGGAAGCAGAAAGAAAAAATGCTTATGGAACAAAAAGCGGAGGGCTGAATGTGGTGTACCAGCTGAAATACTCTCCGGCTGCTGAAGATGATCTGGATCATGTGTGGGATGAAGTTTGGGAAGCTTCCCAAAACTTTGATATAGCGGACAAATATGTTGAAGATCTTCGTAAGGCCCTGAAACAAAAGAAGAAGTATCCAAAGACCGGTAGTCCACTTTCCTATATGGGGGAGTTTACGGGACTGTATTCTGTGACATTTAAGGAGTATATCGCATTTTACAGAATTCACGGTGAAGTGATTGAGGTTGCAAGAGTGCTGTTTTCCCGAAGCGATTATATGAAGGTATTGTTTGGGAAAAGTGAGTACTTACCAGAAGACGATGAGAAGTAGTTTTTGAAAATGGAACAGGTGCCCGGATATGGAGGAAGGCGATGAAAAGAATCAAACTCAATGCAGACACCGGCGGAGAGGTTTTGCGGCAGCTGATTGGCCGGGGAGCCGGGGATTATTCCGCACAGGAGGAAACGGTAAAGGAGATCCTTAAGACAGTGGAGGAAAAGGGGGATGAAGCCCTCTTTGCCTATACGGAGCGCTTCGATCATCTGAAGCTTTCCGCGGAGAGCCTGTATGTTTCCGAAAAGGAAAAGGAAGAGGCCTATGCGCTTTGCGAAAGGGAGCACCCCGGACTGGAGCAGATTCTTGTCCATGCAGCACAGCGGATAAAGGCCTTTCACGAGGCGCAGAAGCGGCAGAGCTTTTTTCTGGAGCAGCCGGGCGGCATCTATCTCGGGCAGCGGATCCTGCCGTTAGACCGGGTGGGAGTGTATGTTCCCGGGGGAAAGGCGGCCTATCCCTCCAGCGTTTTGATGAATGTGATCCCGGCAAGGGTGGCGGGGGTAAACGAGATTTTGATGGCCACGCCGGCGGATAAGGAGGGCAAGGTAAACCCTGCCGTCCTCCTTGCGGCAAAGGTTGCGGGAGCGGATAAGATCATGAAGGCCGGCGGCGCACAGGCGATCGCGGCAATGGCCTTTGGAACGGAAAGCGTGCCCCGGGTGGATAAGATCACGGGGCCGGGAAATATCTATGTCGCGTTAGCGAAAAAGCAGGTGTACGGCAGGGTCAGCATCGAGTCCGTGGCAGGCCCGAGCGAGATTCTGGTGCTTGCGGATGAGACGGCGGATCCCGGCTATGCGGCGGCGGATCTTTTAAGCCAGGCGGAGCATGACGAGCTGGCAAGCGCGATCCTGGTGACGAACAGCGAAAAGCTTGCGGATCAGGTGGAAGAGCGGATCGCCGGCTTTCTGGAAAGGCTTGAACGCAGGGAGATCATCGAAAAATCTTTGGCCCGCTATGGCTTTATCCTGCTTGCGGACTCCATGCGGGAAGCGGAGGAAGCGGCAAACATCATCGCCTCCGAGCATCTTGAGATACTGACCGCCGATCCGCTGGATACGATGTCCCGGATCAGGAATGCCGGCGCGATCTTCCTTGGGCCGTATTCCTCTGAACCTTTGGGGGATTATTTCGCGGGACCAAACCATATTCTGCCCACCAATGGCACGGCCCGGTTTTTCTCCCCGCTTTCCGTGGATGATTTTATCAAGAAAACAAGCCTGATCCGCTATTCGGAGCCGGCTTTAAAACGCATCCATGAAGAGATCGAAGGCTTTGCGAAGGCCGAGGGGCTTACCGCCCACGCGAATTCCATCAATCTGCGGTTTCGGTGAGGTGAAGTTGTCTTTTGACGCGCATTCCCGTATAATGGAGAAATAAGCGATTCTTTTTTCCAATGCTTTTTCAGGCATTGGTCGGTTCCGAGTCAATCTGCGGCCGTATCTGTTGTTGCTGTTACGAAACAGTACTGACAGGTAAAAATAACACCTGTACGGCAACCTGCCCTATGGTCGCGTCAGCTAAAGGTGTCGGTGATAAACTCACCTTTCATGGTGGCCGGGGAATACCTCACCCGAACTCTGGCACCTAAACAGACTCTTATTCCCGACTGTCTGGAAAGGAAGGCTTCGACTATTTGCCCATTGACGTTCACCCTGACGGGCGAAGCTATCCTATACATATCCCCGTCGATCAGTTCCGCCCTTGTTCCCTCAGGCAGTGCTTTGATATCGTCGAGGGTATACAGCTCATCAGTCCTTAAAGCGTTTGAATTCATCGTCGTCCCTCCTTCCTGACTGGTGGGTATTGATGGGATTATAGTATTTTCCCAAAATACAATCCACACGGTATGCCACATAATAGGGTGTGACCCCATTACATTTTGTATCACAATCATTTTAACGGCGATAGGCGCCGGTATTCCCGATCGGTTTTCCACTGCTCGATAAGGGCCTCGGTATAACGCTTAAATGCACGGCACATAGCGGGATGAACAAAGGAGAATGACAGCCCCGGCCTTATGGCAGGGGTTATCATGGTGATATTGTCGGAAACCAGAATGCCAATATTTGGAAACGGCGGTTCCGGTACCGGATAAAACCGGTAGCTGCCGTAATGATCCTGCAGATCAGCGATGCACGCGATATGCGCTGAATATTGCTCCGGGGTGTAGGAAAGATCTTGCGCTTTGGCCGCAATACAGGGCAGCGGGGCAGCTCCCGCGGCGACAGCCCCGGCATCTGCAAGCGGAATGCATTCACAGACAAGGTTGGTCTTAA
>CAMOOZ010000298.1 GCA_946621895.1 uncultured Lachnospiraceae bacterium
TCATGGCCACGATGACCGCCCTTGGCGCAAATCCGCAGCCTCTGGCCTTTAATGAGCTGTATCAGGCGCTGCAGCAGGGCACCTATGATGCACAGGAGAACCCGATCCCCGTTATCTACAACAACAATCTTTATGAGGTGCAGCAGTATCTTTCCGTGACCAATCATATCTACTCCGGCATGTGCTTTACGATCGCAGAGAGCACCTGGAACAAGCTTTCCGCCGATCAGCAGGCTATTGTTGAGGAAGCTGCGAAGAGTTCCGCCGAGACCAACAGGCAGCTGAACAAAGAGCAGACGGAGAATCTTGTCACCAGCCTGGAGGAAGCAGGGATGAAGATCAACAATCCTGATCTTGCTCCGTTTGCCGAGGCTACCGCTTCCGTGCTGACGGACAACGCGGCCACCTATGGCACGCTGCTGGATGATCTGGCAGCCTGGAAGGCCTCCAGATAACCCTGTGTATACTGTTCGATACATTTGAGGGAAAGAGGGGGGCGCGCGCTTTGACCCCCCTCTTTTTTTATGATATGGCCGCACAGATGAAATTTGTGGCTTCGCCGCAGCGCGGCCGGTCGGGCGAGCAGGGTGTGACTGCGTCTTCCCTGCTCGATCGGAGGCAAACTTCAGTGATAACCGAGTATATCAACGGAGGAATCAGATGAAAAAAGTGCAATATTGGACGGATAAGTGCGCCACCCTGATCTCCGCGGTCATGATCGGCCTGATGATGTTTATTCTGGTTTTTAACATTGTCATGCGGCTGATCCCGAAGATCGGTGGTGTGGCCTGGTATATGGAATCCAGCCAGTACCTGAATGTCTGGGCCATGGTCATCATCGGCATTCAGATCACGGTCATGGGGACGCACCTCAGGGTGGAGGTCATTGATGCACTGGTGAGCAAATCTCCCCTCGGGCAGAAGCTGGTGAAGATCATTGACGAGCTGTTTATCATTCTGTTTTATATCCTCTCCGCTTACGCGGGATTTCTGCTGGCCACGAAGGCAAAGCAGGCTGTGTCCACGATGCCGCAGTTTACGATGGGGCAGGTCTACTGGATGCTGCCGATCGCCTATGGGCTCTCGGCCCTGGCCGGCGTGATCGATCTTATCGTCTATCTGCAGGGAGGAAACCCCGGGCAGAAGGATGAGAAGGACAGGGATTCCGTATCGGCGAAATCCGCTGAAGCTGATCCTGCAGCTGTGAACCCCGCTGCCGGAGAAGGGAAAGGAGGAGAGACGGCATGATCGCATGGCTTTTGATCTCGTTTTTTGTGATGCTTTTTCTGGGCGTGCCCATTGCGGTGTCTTTGGGTCTTGCCGCCATGGGGGGAATCTTTTTCCTGAACGGCGCGGGGGTCGTGACCATTGCCCAGCGAATGTTTGAAGGGATGAACAGCTTCGCGCTGCTGGCCATTCCGCTTTATACCTTTGCCGGCTTTACGATGTCCAAGGGAGGGATTTCCAAGCGGCTCATGGATTTCTGCTACTCCATCGTCGGGCATATCTACGGTGGCCTGGCTCATGTGAATGTGCTTTCCTCGATGATCTTTGCCGGGATCTCGGGCTCAGCCGTGGCCGACACCGCAGGTGTTTCGGGAATGTTCATGCCGGAAATGATCCGGAAGGGCTATTCCAAAAAGCTGACCGTGGCCGTGACGGCGATCTCCTCCACGATCGGGATCATCATCCCGCCTTCCATTCCCATGGTGGTCATCGCTGGCATCTGCGGGATCTCCACCGGAAAGCTCTTTCTGGGCGGGATCATTCCCGGGATCTTCTGCGGCCTGGCCCAGATGATCGTGGCCTACTTTTTTGCGAAAAAGGAAGGCGTGCAGAAGGAAGAGGGACATTTTGAGATCAAGGCCGTCAGAAAGGGCTTTCTGGAAAGCTGGCCTGCCCTGCTGATGCCCATAATCATCGTGGGCACGATCACGATGGGCATCGTCTCCCCCACGGAAGCCGGCGCGATCGCCGTTGTTTACGGACTCTTTGCCGGCGGCGTGATCTACCGGGAGCTGACCTGGGCGGATATCAAATTTGCCTTTTTTGAGACCGCAAGGACCAGCGGAAAGATCTTCGTGGTCATCGGGGCCGCGAAGCTTTATACGGTGATGCTGACCACTGCAGGCTTTGATAAGTGGGTGGCGAACACGATGCTTGGCTTTACGGATAACCCCACGATCATCCTGATCATGATCCTTTTGATCTTCTTTATCGTGACGATGTTCATGGAATCCATTGCCACGCTGACGCTCTTCATGCCGATCCTTTATCCCATTGCCACAAGCGTGGGCATCGATCCCATTGTGCTGAGCGTGCTGATCACGGTGGTCATCGGGATCGGACTGGTGACGCCGCCGGTGGGAATGTGCATTTATGTGGCCTGTGATCTGCAGAATATCCGTGTGGGAGAGGTCTTCCCCACGCTGATGCCCTTTATCCTGGCCACGCTGGTGTGCATCGGCCTGTTTATCGCGTTCCCGCAGCTTTTGCTTTTGCCGACGCTGCTGATGCAGTAAGGAGGTTTCTTTCGGAATGTATGTCAGGAAGACAAAGGGTTCCGTGGCGGAAAGGATCATTGAGGCACTGACGGAGGAAATCATCGCCGGCCGGATCAGGCCGGGGGATAAGCTGCCGACGGAAATGGAGCTGTGCGAACAGTACGGCGCCGGCCGCAATTCCGTCCGTGAGGCCATCAAACAGCTTCAGGCAAACGGCGTGGTCTATATCAAACGGGCGGAAGGAACCTATCTGGCGGAGTCCTATTCCCAGAAGCTTCTGGACCCCATGCTTTACAGCATTATCTTAAAGGAAAACAGCTGGCGGGATTTTGTGGAGCTCAGAAGCGTCATCGATATCGGCATCATGCATGTGCTGATCGGCAGAGAGGATGCGGTGGGGGCCTTTCCCGATCTCCGAAAGCTGCTGGAAAGGATGGATGAGGAGCTTCATCGAAAGGAGCCCGCAGAGGATCTGGTGATGGAGCTGGACACGGGCTTTCATTCCAGACTGGCGGAGATCTCAGGAAACCCGCAGTTAATGACGATCATGTCGTACATTACCCGCCTGACCGTTCCCTCCAGGAGGGAGACGCTGCGCAAGGTCATTGAAGGCGGCGAGGTGGACCGGTTTGTCACGCTCCACCGGCAGTGGCTGGAGGTGCTGGAGAAGAAGCAGGCAGACCGGCTCGACCAGACTGTTCAGGAGCATTACATATTCTGGAGAGGATAGAAAACAGATGATCCGGGCGTCGCGATCATCCGGCGGCAGGTTTTTCAGGACAGCCGCCCGGGGAAACGCAAAAGACGCTCCGGAATGGAGGAAATCATGGAAAAAAGAAAGATCATGCTGTCAGTGGCGCCGGTCAGCGCATCGGACGATCATATTGATCCGGAGGCGATCGCCCGGGATGTGGCGGAATGTTACCGGCTGGGTGCATCGATGGTGCATCTGCATGTACGGGATGCTCATGGACGGCTTACGCCGGACCTTTCCCTTTTGGAGGAAACGGTGAAGCTGATCCGCGCGGCGTGTGACATCGTGGTGGAGATCTCCACGGGCGGTGTCTCCGACCTGACCATTGAGGAACGGATCAGGCCGCTTTACGCTTCTTTTACGGAGGCGGCCAGCCTGAATGTGGGCTCTGTCAATCTGGGCGAGGCGGTTTACAAAAATCCCATTCAGGATGTGCGCCTGTGCGTGCAGGAGATCATCGCGCAGAAGAAAACGCCGGAGATCGAGGTCTTCGAGCTGGGAATGATCCATACCGTGAAGGAGCTGGACGAGCGCTTTCATTTTGTGCGCCCCATCCTTTTCGCGCTGGTCTTCGGCCACGGCGGGGAAATGCCCGCCACGCCGCAGGCGCTGAAGCATATGGTGGATTTCCTGTTTGAGACCTTCCCGGAGAAGGAGGTGCTCTGGGGCTATACCGAGGCCCACAGACAGGACTTTGAAATGGTAAAGCGGGCGCTGGATATGGGCGCTTTCTCCCTCAGGCTGGGGTTTGAGGATTCGGATATGCTGGAAAACGGGGAGCGCGCAAAGACGAATGCCCCGCTGATCGGCAGGGCAGCAGAGCTGCTCCGCGAAAAGGGTCTTGAGCCCATGACGCCGGAGGAGGTCCGGCAGAGGCTGAATGTTCGGAAATAGTGTATTCAGGATCCGACGCCGGGAATCGCAAAACACCTGCGATTCCCGGTTCGTTCGTTCTTACCCGATCGATTTCACCGGCGAAGCGGGATTGAAAGCTTTATCCCGCTTCACTGATGAAGTCGATGGCCGCCGCTTTTTCAGCATATCCTGGGCAGCCCCTCTTCCTCCAGCGGCCGAAGCCTTCTGATGCCGCCCAATGATGTTTCCAGATAGACACCTGCCTGTGCGTCCGTGATCCCGGATGGCCGCCTGACCCATCCGATGCGGCAGGCAGACTCCCCGTAGGGGCTGTTCCGCATCGCCCGGAGCGCAGCCTCCGCATCCGCCTGATCCACAATGCATAAGAGCTTTCCCTCATTGCCCATGGTCAGCGGGTCCAGCCCCATGATCCCGCAGAAATCCCGGACCTGATCCCGGATGGGAAGGAGGGCCTCTTCGATGAGGAAGCTTTTTCCGGAGGCCTTCGAAAGCTCACAGAGCACGGTGGCAAGCCCTCCGCGGGTCACATCCCTTAATGTATGGACACGGAAGGGCCTGAGCGCCCCGGCGATCGCCACCAGGGGCGCGCAGTCACTTTTCACATTTGTATCGATCTCCAGTCTGGCGCCAAGGATCGCCGTATGGTGGTCCCCCAGCGTGCCGGAAAGCAAAACGGCATCCCCTTCTTTTGCATTTTTTGCGCCGATCTCCGTGCCTTCCGGCAGAAAACCGATCCCCGTGGTATTCAGATAAAGTCCGCCGCGGCCCTCCACGACCTTGGTGTCCCCGCAGACCACCTTCACACCGGCCTCCCTCGCCGTTTCGCCAAGGGAGGATACGATTTTCCGCAAAGCGCCGATGGAGAGACCCTCCTCCAGAATGGCGGCGCAGCTTAAGTATTTCGGCTCGGCGCCCCGGCAGAGCAGATCGTTTACACTGCCGCACACGGCGAGCCTTCCGATATCACCGCCCGGGAAAAACAAAGGGGTCACGACGAAGCTGTCCGTGGTCATCACGATCCGCTCTCCTCCGGAAAGCACCACGGCATCCTCCGCAAGCTCTTCGCCGCTGCCGAAGCTCTGCCCGAAGAGCTCATGGATCAGTTCGGCAGTGGCTGTACCGCCGCTGCCATGGATCATTCGGATCGTATCTGTATCACTTATCATTTTTACCTCTTCTCCGAAGCGAAGTACAGGAATTCATTTTTATCCGCTGAGGTTTTATTATACTCAACTGGCCGGATAAATGGAATTTATAGTAAGCGAACAAAGCAATTGCGGTTTGAGCTTGCTCAAACCGGCAATTATTCTGTGAGCGACGATATCCAAAACGAATTTATTTAATTCGTTTTGGATATATCTGCGAGCGA
>CAMOOZ010000299.1 GCA_946621895.1 uncultured Lachnospiraceae bacterium
CTGGCGGAAAACACGGGACAGGATTATGAGACCATCGCCAGGGACACGGATCGCGATAACTGGATGACGGCGAAGGAAGCGCTGGAATACGGCCTGATCGACACGGTGATCACGACCAGGGCTGAACAGGAATCAGAAAACAAAAAGGAAGATTAAACGCATGAAGATGGAATCCAGGATGAGATGTTCGTTTTGCGGCAGAGGACAGGATCAGATCAGGAAGCTGATCTCCGGTCCCAACGGGATATATATCTGTGATGAATGCGTGGAGACCTGCAAGGATATCATGGATGATGTTTCCTTTGGGGACGGGGTCGAGGATGAGGAGTTTGATGAGGAGAGCTTTGAGCCGGATCCTGTTTCCCGGATGATCCCGACCGAAGCAAACAGGGAGCCTTTTGAGATCAGGCTGTTAAAGCCTCAGGAGATCAAGGCATTTCTGGATGAATATGTGATCGGCCAGGAGGACGCGAAGAAGATCCTCTCCGTGGCCGTGTACAATCATTACAAGCGGGTGATGGCGGCGATGTCCGGCGACACCGGGGACGGCGTGGAGCTGCAGAAGAGCAATGTCCTGATCATGGGGCCCACCGGTTCGGGGAAGACCTATCTGGCGCAGACGCTGGCCAGGATCATCGGTGTGCCTTTTGCCATCGCGGACGCGACGACCCTGACCGAAGCGGGCTATGTGGGTGAGGATGTGGAAAACATCCTGCTCCGGCTCATCCAGGCCGCGGATTATGATATGGAAAAGGCCAGCTGCGGGATCATTTATATCGACGAGATCGATAAGATCACGAGAAAGAGCGAAAATGTGTCCATTACGAGGGATGTGTCCGGCGAGGGCGTGCAGCAGGCGCTCCTGAAGATCATCGAGGGCACCTCCGCCTCCGTCCCTCCCCAGGGAGGCCGCAAGCATCCGCATCAGGAGCTGCTGACGATCAACACAAAGGACATCCTGTTTATCTGCGGCGGCGCTTTTGAAGGTCTGGAAAAGATCATTGAAAGGCGGCTCAACCGGAAATCCATCGGCTTTAATGCGGAGATCGGCCTTGGAAACAAGCAGGAGGCAGCAAAGCTTTTGAGTGAGGTCACGCCGCAGGATCTGGTGAAATTCGGGCTGATCCCGGAATTTGTGGGCAGGGTGCCTGTGACCGTGGCATTAGAGGCGCTGGACGAGGAGGCGCTTCAGCGGATCTTAAAGGAGCCGAAGAGTGCGCTGATCAGGCAGTACCAGAAGCTGCTGCGCTATGATGATGTGGAGCTGACCTTTGAGGAGGATGCCGTTAAGGAAATCGCCAGGCAGGCCCATGAGCAGAAGACCGGGGCCAGAGGCCTCCGCACCATCATGGAAAAGCTGATGCTGGATGTGATGTATGAGATCCCTTCGCAGCAGGGAGTGGGAAAGTGCGTGATCACAAAGGATGCCGCAGAGGGACTGGAAAAGCCCAGACTGGAAAAGACGGCATAATGGAGAAAGCTTTGGAAGAATTCAGATTACCTGCCATCGTACTGCACGGAATCATCATGCTGCCCGGCATGATCATGCATTTTGATCTGCACAGACCCGGGGACAAGGCCGCAATGGAGGATGCCTTTGCAGGGGATCAGACGGTTTTTGTTGCCACCGGCAAAGAACCCGCGCCCGACGAAGAGTCCGAGGAAAACGATGCTCCCACGCTGGAGGATGTACTGCCCATCGGTCTGCGCGCCAGATTAAAGCAGCTGATCCGCATGCCCGGCGGGACGACAAGGGTGCTGGTGGAGGGCAATGAAAGGGCCAGGCTCCTTTCGCTGGAGGAAAACGCCGGCGGAAAGCTTCTGGCGGGTATCGCTGTCCTGCGGGGGGGTAATTCCTGGCTGACGAAAGAGCTGTCGATGCCCGCCTCGAATGAGGACGAGCTCCGCTATGAGGCAATGCTCAGGGAGCTGAAGGAAAAATTTCTGGAATACTGCGCCGCGTTTCCGAAGGTGGGAGAGAATGTGCTGCGCAATCTGCCGAACCTGGACAGGCTGGATGAGGCGATCGACAGGGTGGCGATCCAGCTTCCGCTGGGTCATGAGGATCGTCAGGAGCTGCTTCTGGCCGAGGATCTGGATTCCCGCTATGCCATCCTGATGGACTATCTGCAGAATGAACGGAATATCGCTGAGATCCGCCAGGAGATCGCCCTTAAGCTCCAGGAAAAGATGGATGAAAATCAGCGCAATTATATTCTCAGGGAACAGATGAGCTATCTCCAGGAGGAGCTGGAGGGGAGCGAGGAGCTTACCGAGACCGAGGAGATGCGCCAGGCGCTGGAGAAGCTGGATGCCTCAGAGGAGGTGAAGGCAAAGATCGAAAAGGCGATAAGCCGGTACGAGAAGCTGGGCTTTTCCAACTCGGAAGCCAATGTGGAGAGAAGCTATATCGAAACGCTTCTTGAGCTCCCCTGGAATAAAACCGCCAGGGAGAATACGGATCTGCTTCACGCGGAGCAGGTGCTGGAGGAGGATCATTACGGCCTGGAGAAAGTAAAGGAAAGGGTCATGGAGTTTCTGGCGGTCAGAGCCAGGAAGAGCGACGGAAAATCGCCGATCCTCTGCCTCGTGGGCCCTCCGGGAACGGGCAAGACCTCCGTGGTAAAGAGCATTGCCAGAGCGCTGGAGCTCCCCTATGAACGGATCTGTCTGGGGGGCGTCCGGGATGAAGCCGAGATCAGAGGCCACAGAAAGACTTATATCGGGGCGATGCCCGGCAGGCTGATCAATGCGCTGAAGCAGGCAAAGGTCTCCAATCCGGTGATGCTTCTGGATGAGATCGACAAGGTTGGCAGCGATTATAAGGGGGATCCGGCCTCCGCTTTGCTCGAGGTGCTGGACGGAGAGCAGAACGCGAATTTCAACGATCATTATGTGGAAATTCCCGTGGACCTTTCCAAAGTGCTTTTTGTCGCTACGGCAAATACGACCGACACGATCCCGAGGCCGCTTCTGGACAGGATGGAGATCATCGAGGTGACCTCCTATACCGCAAATGAAAAATATCATATCGCGAAGAGCTATCTTGTGCCGAAGGAGCTGAAGGAGAACGGCCTGACCCCGGCCGAGATTTCCTTTGCGGACACGGCGATCAGGCGGATCATACAGGGATATACAAAGGAAAGCGGCGTCAGAGAGCTGCAGCGAAAGATCGGCGCCGTTTGCCGCAAGGCAGCCTGGAAAAATGTCAAGGAGGGAAATAAGAAGCGCAATATTACGAAATCCAATCTTGAGATTTATCTGGGGAAGGAAAAATATCTGCCGGAAAAGCGAAATAAAAAGCCGTTAGTCGGCATCGTCAGAGGCCTTGCGTGGACGGCGGTAGGCGGCGTTACGCTGGAGGTGGAGGTCAATGTGGTTCCCGGCAACGGCAAGCTGGAGATCACGGGACAGCTGGGCGATGTGATGAAGGAATCCGCCCAGATCGCGATGAACTACACCCGTTCAGTGGCTTCGCGCTATCATGTGCCGGATGCGACCTTTAAAAAGAACGATTTTCATGTCCATATTCCCGAGGGGGCGGTGCAGAAGGATGGCCCCTCCGCCGGGATCACGATGACCACTGCCTTTATTTCCGCGGTCACAAAGACTCCTGTGAGGGCAGACCTTGCGATGACGGGGGAAGTCACCCTCAGGGGAAGGGTTTTGCCCATCGGCGGCCTGAAGGAGAAGCTTCTTGCCGCGAAAACCGTGGGGATCAGGGAGGTCCTTGTGCCCATTGAGAATACGGGGGACATCGCCGAGATCAGTCAGGAGATCAAGGACGGCATGGAGATCTCCTATGTGACGGATATGCGGGAGGTGCTGGACCACGCGCTGGTAAAGGGAAGGACGACAGGCGGTGCTCATTAAGGAGGCGGAGCTGGAAACGGTGATCGGGCCTGCCAGCGCGCTGCCGAAGAACGCTCTTCCCGAGATCGCCTTTGCTGGCCGCAGCAATGTGGGCAAAAGCTCGCTGATCAACTGTCTGATGAACAGGAAGAATCTGGCGCATACCAGCTCCACCCCGGGGAAGACCCAGACGATCAATTATTACAGGATCAACAACATGTGTTATTTTGTTGACCTGCCCGGATATGGTTATGCCAGGGCGCCGGAGTCCGTGAAGGCAGCCTGGGGCAGAATGGTGGAGCGGTATCTGAAAAAATCCGTGCAGCTGAAATTCATCTTTCAGCTGGTGGATATCCGGATCCCTCCCACAAAGGACGATCTGCAGATGTACGCCTGGATAAGGGAAAAGGGTTTTCTGCCCATTGTTATTGCCACCAAGTCCGACAAGCTGAAAAAGAACGAAAAGACAAAAAGGATCTCGGAGATCAGAAGGCTTCTGGAGATTGGGGAAGGGGATGTTTTTTTTACCTTTTCTGCCCTGGCAAAGCAGGGCAGGGAGGAGATCCTGGACTATCTGGAGAGCCGGGTAATGCCGGTCTGACCATGCGGTACGGCTTTATGACGGCGGTCACTCCGGCAGGAAGGCGCCGTTGTGAGCGTTTCCCTGTTTGAGCCTGTCTGGGGGGACAGGAAGGAGAAATCTTGGTGATCACAAGTTTATTCACGCTCCTGGGGGGCATAGGCCTCTTTCTCTTCGGCATGTCCGTGATGGGGGATGGCTTAAAAAAAGCCTCCGGCTCGAAGCTTGCGCCGATCCTGTATAAAATGTCCAATACACGCTTAAAGGGCGTGCTTCTGGGGACCGGCGTCACCGCTGTGATCCAGTCTTCCTCCGCCACCTCGGTCATGGTGGTGGGCTTTGTCAATTCCCGAATGATGAAGCTGCGTTCAGGCATCCATGTGATCCTGGGCTCCATTCTGGGAACCAGTGTCACGGGCTGGGTCATCTGTTTAAGCTATATCGAGGGCCAGGGCGGACTGGCCGAGCTGCTTTCCACCTCCACGATCACATCGATCGCCGCCATCGCGGGAACGCTGATGCGGATGCTTTCCAAAAAACAGATGACAAAGGATATCGGCAGCATCCTGCTGGGCTTTGCCGTGCTGATGTTTGGCATGAGCGCCATGAGCGGGGCAATGGAGGGCATGCGGGACAATCCGGCGTTTCTGGATATGTTTACCTCCTTTTCCCATCCGGTGGTGGGGATCCTGATCGGGATCCTGATCTCCGCGCTGCTGCAGTCCGCTTCCGCCGCGGTCGGTATTTTACAGGCCCTTTCCGTAACGGGCGCGATCGATTTTTCCGAGGCCCTTCCCATGCTGATGGGTATCTCCATCGGCGCCGCTCTTCCCGTGGTTCTTTCTTCCATCGGCGCGAGCACGGTGGGCAAGCGCACCGCCTATGTCTATCTGATCATCACCGTGATGGGCGTGCTGGGCTCTGCCGTCCTGTTTTATACCGGTCACGCGATCTGGCCGTTTTCCGGTTACTACATGGAGATGAACCCCTTTTCCACCGCGATGCTGAATACGCTGCTGCGGCTGGTCATCGTCATTCTCCTGATCCCGATGGATGCGCTGATCGAGCGGATGGTGTGCCTGCTGTTTCCGGGGAAGGAAGAGGAGGACTACGACCCGGGACTCAATCTGGAGGAGCGCTTTATTGCGACTCCCGCAATGGCCATCGAGCAGAGCCGGATCACGATCATGGATATGGCCGGTTTATGCAGAAAGGCCTTCAACAAGGCGGTTTCCCTTTTTGAAAACTTTCAGGGGGATGTTTTTTCCAGAGTGGTTGAGCTGGAGGATGCGGGAGACCGTTATGAGGATGCCCTGGGCACTTATCTGGTGAAGATTACGGCGCAGTCCATCACGAAGGAACAGAACGAGGCCGTTTCCCTGTATCTGCATACGCTTTCCGATTTTGAACGGATCTCCGATCATGCGCTGAACCTCGCGGAAAACGCGAAGGAGCTGCATGATAAGGAAATAACCTTTTCCGGAGAGGCATTAAGGGAATTGAAGATCATTCTTTCCGCGGTGTCAGAGGTGGTGGATATCACGATGTCTGCCTTTGCGGAAAATGATATTTCCCGCGCCCGTCAGGTGGAACCGCTGGAGGAGTGGATAGACGATCTCTGTGATGTGGGAAAGCTTGGCCATGTGGAAAGGCTTCAGCGGAAGGAATGCGGCATTGTGCAGGGCTTCGTTTTCAATGATATTTTAAATAATCTGGAAAGGATCTCCGATCACTGCTCCAATATTGCGGTGGCGATGATCGAGCTGGATGAGGATGTGTTCGCCACACACGAATACCTGCATGATATCCGCAGCAAACGGGGCGCGGAATTCGAGCGTCTCTACGGAGAATTCCAGAAAAAGTACTCGCTGAAAAGCACGGCGATGGGATCCGGAAAAACCGGGCAGGAAGGAGCGGGGTGATCCGTCCCGCAGCCACAGCGCAGCTGGTTTCGTTTGGGCGGCCGTGTGAGAATGAGGAACTGATAACTTATGCGCCTTTGCTTGTCTGTTTTCCCGGGCTCTGCGTCAGCAAGATTCGCCGATCCTAAGAAAAGAGGGGGAAGATGCATTCACATCTTCCCCCTCAGCATCCGTGCGAACCTTAGGCTTCCGACACGCCCTGGATTACAGGGTCAAGAGCCTGCTGCTCCCTGGCCTGCGTCGCCTGCTCATTCAACTGCTCCTGAGCCTGCGCACCGGCCTGCTCGGTCTGCGCCGCCTGCGCCGCCACCTCCGGAGCATTTTCGGCAAAGATCCGTGCAGCATTCTGACGCCCCATCGCGAACTGCATATCCACCACGCCCTGGAAATCCTGTGTCTGACCCTGGCGGAGAGCATTTACATTCTCATTATCCTGCCCGGCGACTCCGGAAAAATCCACACCCGCATTTTTGGTCCCATCCTCGGGAAGGGCCTCAATGCGGTTTAAGCTGGATCTGTCCAGACGGTTGGTGTTGTAAATATAGGGCTGAAAGCTTACTGCGCCAAATCCGCCGACTGCGCCTACTGCCATAAAGATCACCTCTTTTCTGACTGCATTTCGATAAAGCTTATATTATTCTAAGCCATTCGGAAGGAAAAAACAAGGGAAATGTACGGCGAATTTCGTGCTTTTTTTGCGAAATGTACTGCGAAATGTACTGTTTCTTTATCCGTTTCCGAGAGCCCTGATTCTATGCTATAATCGAATTGTTTCCTCGGCTGTGAGGAAGGTTTTTCGATGCCTCGATGAGGTTCCTGAAGAAAAGGAGAATCAATATGGAAAGGGATCCCGGCGGCAGCAGCATCCTTTTTTCCGGTGAGGAGCTCTGGAAGACCCTTACCGGAAATCGGAATTCCAAGATATTCTGGAAGGACAGATACAGGCGCTTTGTGGGAGCCAGCCAGGGCTTCCTGGATTATTACGGATTTGAGAGCCAGGACCGCATTCTGGGAAATACGGATGAAGATATGGGCTGGCATGTGGACCCTGTGCCTTTCCGGGATGATGAGCGCAGAGTGCTGGAGGACGGTGTCACGCAGGTCTTTCGCCACGGCACCTGCATCATCCGCGGGAAGGTGCGCCATATTGCCGCCACGAAGATGCCGATCTATGATGAGTCCGGAAAGATCGTGGGACTGCTGGGCTATTTTGAGGACATCACGGAAGCTTATCAGGAACGGGAACGGCTGGAGACCTTAAGCAACCAGGATCCGCTTACCGGCCTGACCAACCGCACCGGCCTGATCCAGGAGGCGGCGGATTATATCCGCAGCCACAAAAAACTGGGGATCGATTTCGTTGCCTGCTATCTGGATATCGATCATTTTAAGGAGGCTAATCTGGCCTATGGACATGCGTTCGGGGATAAGCTGCTGAAACGGGTGGCGGAGGAGATCGTCCGGGCGGCGGGCGCCGATTCCGCGGTGGCAAGCCTGGGCGGTGATGAATTCGTGATCCTGCATCAGCTCCCCGAGGGGGATAAGCCCTCCATCTCATCCACGGCGCTGAAGCTGCAGAACAGGCTGCGCGGGACCCTTTCGCGGGTCTATATCATCGACGGGCATTCGCTGCCCATCACCGTATCCGTGGGCTATGCCGCCTACTCCGAAGCGGAGAGCATTGAAGACCTGCTGGAGAAGGCACATCGCGCGATGCGGGAAGAGAAACGGGAAAAATAAAATATCTGTTGTAAAAAGGGGAGGACATGCCGAGATATCTGGAGTTTAATTACTGCGCGGTGCCTGTTTTTATCATCATCCTGATGGCCACCTACCTGCGGAAGACCACGAAGGGGCAGACCAACAGGGCTTTTCTGGCATTGGGATGGACGAGCCTCGTGGCTACGCTTGCGGATATCATGACGGAGGTGATCAATAATTCTCCTTCGCTTCTTTCGGAACGCCCTTTCTGGCTGGAGGCCTTTCATTATCTTTACTTTTCCGTCAGAGGGGCGGGCGTCTGGATCTACCTCGTCTTTATCTATGCCTTCTTCCGGATGTCCTATAAGCTCCGCCGCAGAAAAATGTACATCCTTCTGCTTGTCCCCTACGCGATCGATATGCTGGTGCTCTTCACGAACCCGTTCCACCATCTGGTATTCAGGCTGGAGGCGGGCACCGGTTATCAGCGCGGGCCGTTAAGCATGATCCTGTATCTTGCGGCGGGGATCTATATCCTTCACGGCATAAGCTTTCTTCTCCGCTACAGGTGTTATGTCCGGCGGGGACCGTGGTGGGCGCTTTTTTCCATGTATCTGCTGACGATCCTGTCTGTGGGGATTCAGTATCTGTTTCCGAATCTGCTGATCGAAATGTATTTTACCTCACTGGTCTGTCTCCTGATCAGCCTTATCGTGCTGCGGCCCGAGGACATCACGGATCCCTCGGTGGGCCTTTCCAACTGGCGGGCTTATAAATCAGAGCTGAAAAAGATCGTGGAGATCAGGCATCCGGTGCAGATCGTGGCCTTCCGGTTTATGAACGCGGACAAGGTCAGATCCTATCTGGGGGAAGAGCTTTATGCCGGCTATGTGGTCAGGCTGGCGGAGTGCATCGAGCATTTCTGCACGGGGAAAAAGCTGCACTCGGAGCTTTATTATGAGACGCCGACGGCGCTTTATCTGGTGGTGGATGAGCCGGTGCGGAAATGGGATGCCCTGCCGGCGCTTTCTGAGCTGTATGAGACGGTCAATGCCAGCACGGAGGAGGTCCGGGAGAGCGGGGTGAGGCTGGAGACAAAGCTCTGCGTGATCCGGTTTCCGCAGGATCTGGAGAACGAAGAGGATATCATTAAGCTGGGACACGATTTCTATGGCCTGATCCCCTATGACGAAATGATGTGCAGGGCCTCGGAGATCATCGGGACCGCCCGTTACCAGATCGAGAATCAGCTGGACTCCATTTTAAGCAGGGCGATCAGGGAGCAGAAATTTGAAATGTATTATCAGCCCATCTATGATCTGAAGGAGGGCGCATTCACGACGGCGGAGGCGCTGATCCGCCTGAGGGATGAGCTTTTCGGCCAGATCTCTCCCGGGATCTTTATCCCCGCGGCGGAGAGCAAGGGACTGATCCTGCCCATCGGGAACTATGTGCTGGAGGCGGTCTTCCGTTTTATTTCCGAGGCAAACATCGAAGCCCTCGGGCTGCGCAGCATTGAGGTAAACCTGTCCGTGGGGCAGTGCATGCAGAGCGATCTGCCGGATCTGATCCAGTATCTCCAGGAGAAATATGAGGTGTCGCCCTCGCTGGTGAATTTCGAGATCATTGAGACCACTTATGATGATATCGGCAGCATTGCGGACAGAAATATCCACAGGCTGAGGGAAATGGGCTATTCCTTCGCCCTTGACGATTACGGCACGGGTTATTCCAATATCCAGCGGATCTGCACGCTGCCCCTGAGCATCATCAAGATCGATAAGACGATGGTGGATGCGATGGATGGGGAGAACGGCATGTTCCTGCTCAGAAATGTGATGCATATGATGAAGGACATCGGGAAAACGGTCATCGCGGAAGGCGTGGAGGATGCGGAAAGCATTTCTGTTTTACGGGAAATGGGCTGTGATTTCATTCAGGGCTTTTATTACGCGAAGCCGATGCCCGGAGTTGAGTTTGTGGAGTTCATCCGGCAGAAACGGATGGGACGGTTGACATAACTATGCACAAAGTTTCGGTTGTATTCTGATGCAAATTTGGTTATAATTACCAAGGATCCGCTTTTGCGTTTCCATGTGACACATCTTAACTACTCTTTTAATGATCAGGAGGTATCTTCCAATGGCTGACAGAATCTGTTTAAATGCCCGTTCCTATCATGGTTCCGGAGCGATCCAGAATATCGTTCCCGAGCTGCAGGATGCAGGCGCGAAGAAGGTCTTCGTGTGCTCCGACTCCGTTCTGGTGAAGACGGGTGTCACGGGCAAGGTGACCGCGCTTCTGGATGAAGCGAAGATTGATTATGTGGTGTACGATAAGATCAAGCCCAATCCGACGATCCAGAATGTACAGGAAGGCGTGCAGGCCTTCAAGGACGGCGGCTGCGATTATATCGTGACGATCGGCGGCGGCTCCTCTCAGGACACTGCGAAGGCCATCGGCGTGATCATCAACAATCCCGAGTTTGAGGATGTCCGCTCGCTTGAGGGCGTTGCCCCTACAAAGAAGCATGCTGTTCCCACGATCGCCGTGGCGACCACTGCCGGTACCGCCGCAGAGGTCACGATCAACTATGTGATCACCGATGTGGAGAAGAAGCGTAAATTTGTCTGCGTGGACACCCACGATATCCCGATGATCGCCGTGATCGATCCCGATCTGATGATGAGCATGCCCAAGTCCCTGACCGCCAGCACCGGCATGGACGCGCTGACCCACGCCATCGAGGGCTACACCACCCGCGCTGCCTGGGAAATGACCGATATGTTCCATCTGGAGGCGATCAAGCTGATCTCCCAGAACCTGCGCAAGGCCTGCGAGAATGATCCCGAGGGCAAGAAGGGCATGGCACTTGGCCAGTATATCGCCGGCATGGGCTTCTCCAATGTGGGCCTTGGCATTGATCACGCGATGGCGCATACGCTTTCCGCCTATTATGACATTCCTCATGGCGTGGCCTGCGCCATGTTCCTGCCGATCACCCTGGAGTTCAATGCGGACGCCTCCGGTGAGAGATATCGCGAGATCGCGAGAGCCATGGGAGTCGCGGGTGTTGATTCCATGAGCCAGGAGGAGTATCGCAAGGCCGCCATCGACGCAGTGAAGCAGCTGTCGAAGGATGTAGGCATTCCGGAGAAGGACGAGAGGATCAAGGCGGAGGATCTGGATTCCCTGGCCACGGATGCGCTGAACGATGCCTGCTATCCCGGCAATCCGAAGGAAGCGACCCACGAAGAAGTGGTGGAGCTGTTTAAGAAGCTGATCCCTTGATCAATGGGAAACAGGATCACGGAGGAGCTGTTTTTCCGTAAGCTCTGATCATCATGACTGACCGCCCCCCTTCGGTCTGACCGGAGGGGGGTTGCTTTTGCGCGATAAGGCCGGAGAGCGGCCGCCAGGCTGCCGCTTCGCGTCATGAGGGGAAAGATGAAAAATCTGAGAAACGAGATCAGGGAAGGGGTTTTTCGCCAGCTGTATCTGCTTACGGGACCGGAGGATTACCTGCGCAGACAGTACAGGGATCTGCTGCGGGACGCGCTGATCCCGAAGGCTTCACCGGGGGCGGAGATGAACCTGCATTATTATCAGGGAAATGAAGCCTCTGCCGGGGCCCTGATCGATCTTGCGGAGACCATGCCCTTTTTCGGGGACCGCAGGCTTTTCATCCTGGAGGATACGGAGCTGTTTAAAAAGGGCTCGGATGCGCTTTCCGATTATCTTTCCGCCCCTGCGCCCACAGCCTGCTTTATGTTTGTGGAAAAAAGCGCGGATAAACGGACAAAGCTTTATAAGCTGCTGAAGGCAAAGGGACTGGTGGCGGAGTTTTCCACCCCGGATAAACAGACCCTGGCCCGGTGGTGCGGAAAGCTTGCCGCAGAGAGAGGCATTTCCTTCGGGGAAGGCGCCCTTTCGCTGCTGCTCGATTATGCGGGCTTCGATATGAATCATCTGAAAAACGAGCTGGATAAGCTCATGGCCTATGCGATGGACAAAGGCAGCATCGGGGAAGCGGATGTCCGGTCACTTTGCATCAGGAATCCGGAGGACACCGTGTTTCAGATGATCGATTCGGTGGCAGATAAAAATAAAGAGCGCACGATGAGATTGTACGAAGATCTTCTGAAAAGAAGAGAAGCCCCGATGAAGCTGCTCCTTTTGCTGGCCAGACAGTACAGGATACTGCTGGGCGTTATCGAGAAAAACGGAAAAGGGGACAGGGAGCTGGCAGAGGCGCTGGGGATCCCGGTATTTTCGGTAAAAAAATATGCCGCGCTCGGCGCAAAGCTATCCCGGAGGAGCGTGACCCTTGGACTGGCAAAATGCGCCGCGATGGATGAGGCGGTAAAGCTCGGCAGGATCCAGGACAGCTTCGCTTTTGAGACGCTCCTGCTGGAGCTGATGGCGCCTGAGGAGGAGGAGATCATCCCGGAGGAGGACTGATATCTGGTGCTACAGGCTGCCTTATACCACAGGATTTTGTACTTGTCAGCGTTACACGATTCAATTATAATGATTTCCACTGCAGTCAATCATCATTATTTTCGGAAAAGGAGAGGTTTATGAAGAAAAAGCTCAGCGGTGTAATTCTGATGCTGGCGCTCTTCGTATTGATGGGAATGAATGCCCTTGCAGCGGATAATCCCACCTTTGCGGCCAGCGCCTCAGCCCTGATCGTGGATGCGCAGACCGTCCAGTATACTGCGGTTCTGCCCTCCCTGCCGGCCAGCGCGGACGGCATGCTTTATCTCTATGAGTTAAAGCCGTATCAGGACACGATCCCTGCAGGGGCCACCCCCATCGGCACGGCTCCTCTGTCCCAGAATCCCGTATTCAATTTTGCATTGAATAAGGATCAGGGGGCAAACAGCAGGCTTTATACGAAATTTGCGCTTGCCGTGAATGCCGGCGCACCCTCAATGATCGCTTATCCGCAGTATGTCACCAATCCTGAGAAGGTAGCTCCCAGGAATCAGCATTCCGCAAGGGCAGTCAAGACAACGCAGAATCAGGATATGACAAACCTGCTCTTAAACGGCGCGGGCGCTGCGAACGGCACAGCTCCGTTCCTGCACAGGACGGTTCAGCTGCTCTGCAATGACAGGAATTCCATTATCACGCACCCCTATGCCAGAGGCGCGATCAAGGATACCCACCCGATCAGCCATCAGTATTACATGTTCAACGCAGCCGAGGATGCGGGCATCGCGGCGCTTGTAGCTGACCTGACCTATTATGCCACGGGCCCCGGAGAGGATTTCCTCGTGGGCAATGAGATGAACGAGCGTATCTGGAATTACATGGGCTGGGTCGACTGGGATACCTATACCAGAGAGTATGCCAATGCCTTCCGTGTATGCTACAACGCGATCAAGTCCACCAACGGCGGAGCCAATGTCTATATCTCCCTGGATCAGAACTGGAACAGGGATCGCCCGACGAATAATGCCGAGTATTACACCTATATCGACGGGAAGGATTTCCTGGACAAATTCACCGTGAAGATCGCTTCCGAAGGGAATATCGACTGGGGCATGGGCCTTCATCCCTACACCGTTCCGCTGACCAACGCCGCGTTCTGGAAGCAGGGCGGCTATGAGGGCTCCATGGTGTCCCAGAATAAGATGGTGAGCTTCCAGAATATGTCCATCGTATCTGCGTATATGCTGCAGCCCCAGTTCCTGAACAGGGCCGGCAAGCCCAGGGATATCATTATCAATGAGATCGGCCTGGATGCGAGACAGGGCGAGAATATTCAGGCGGCGGCGCTCGCGGCAAGCTGGGTGGCCTTCGAGAAGAATCCGATGATCACGCAGTATATGTATCTCTCCAATTTCGGGGATGGCGTGGATGCCCGTCTGACGCCCAAGGCCCTCGAGGTCTTCAATGCGCTTGGCACTCCCCAGGAGGCCGCCTATCTTGAGTGGGCGAAGGGGAT
Source organism: uncultured Lachnospiraceae bacterium (assembly GCA_946621895.1). The sequence continues at coordinate 14,012 of CAMOOZ010000299.1, forward strand.
TATCGGGATCAGCGACTGGGGACAGGTTATCCACTGACGATAAGCTGACCATCTGAAACAAAATAGCGAAAGCGGATCGGGCCGGGGCGAATGCCCCGGCCCTTCTTGATGCATTTACCGCGTGATGCTATAATAACTTATAACTATAGGTTTTTCGCTCCGCAAAGGAGAGTCGATGACAAAGCAGGCACTTTCTCCAAAGCCGGTCCGTTTTCTTGCGCTGTTTATGGCCGTATTGTGCCTCCTTCCGGCTCTTCCGGCCGCTGCCGCAGCGGAGAAGAAGGAGGAGGTAAAGCAGGCCTCCATCGTGATGGTGGGGGATGTGCTGATGCATAAAAAGGTGGTCAATACCGGTCTGCAGGAGGACGGCACCTATTCCTTTGACCATCTCTTCGCGCCGGTAAAGGATGTGATCTCGGGCGCAGATATCGCCATTGTCAATCAGGAAACGATCATGGGGGGGAAGGAGCTGGGCGGTTTTTCCGGCTTTCCGACCTTTAATTCCCCCTATGCGCTGGCCGATGCCGAAGCGGCCGCCGGTTTTGATGTGGTGCTGCAGGGAACCAACCACGCGCTGGATAAAGGAGCGCGGGGCATTGAGAATTGTCTGACCTATTGGGAGACTAATCATCCGGAGATCCCGGTGCTGGGCATTCACAACAGTGCCGAAGATCAGGCCGAGGTGTGCATCCTTGAAGTAAATGATATGCGCATCGCTGTCCTGAATTATACCTATGGGACGAACGGGATCCAGATGCCGAAGGGAAAAGGATATCTGGTCGA
>CAMOOZ010000300.1 GCA_946621895.1 uncultured Lachnospiraceae bacterium
TCGCTCGCAGAATAATTGCGGGTTTGAGCAAGCTCAAACCGCAATTGCTTTGTTCGCTTACTATAAGTACCGGCGTTTCCTTACAGCCCGAAATTGTGTAAGAACTGGATAAAAAACTTTAGCCTCAGGTTATTTCACTCCGGTTCCTTGTGCAAATCTGTCCGCTCCTCCATCCCGAACATGGCTCTGATCCTGTCCTCCCAGAGATGCCCGCGGGAAACCTTTTCATAGCCGGCTTTTGCGATGGCTTCCCGTTCTTCCGGGTGCTCCAGATAATAACCGCATTTTTCCACCAGATCCTCCGTGGATTCATAGACCGCAAGCTCCTTCCCGGGGATGAAGTGATCCATCAGTTCCTCCTGGTAATTGCTCATGAGAAAACCGCCGCAGAGCATCACATCGAATACCCGCTGGGAAAGCCCTGTTTCGATGGACCGCAGCGTGGGCTGCAGATTGATCGCACTGTGGGAAAAGACATTGGGCATTCCGCGGTAGGAGGAAACCTGGCCGAACACCTTTACCCGGTCGGAAAGGCCGAACCCCTTCGTGGGGGAAGCGGTAAAGAGCCGGACATCAAAATGCTTTGCCAGGGCATTCAGAATGCTTACACGGTTCCAATAGGTCAGCTCATGATCCAGGTAATAATGGGCGGCGATATAGCGGTCCAGCTCATCCCCGGAGCAGATGGGATCCTCCACAAAGGGCCATAGATCGCCCTGCACCTTCTGCACGGCGGTCCTGATCTCCCTGATCTGCGCCGCGCTTAAGGCATCCATCAGGACATTGATCCCGTAAAGCTCCGCCTGAAAATCCAGCAGCCCCTCGATAAAGCCGGAGGTACGCGCTGAGAGCAAAGAGCCGATCATCTGCAGTCTGGATTTTTCCTTATAGAGTGAACCGACCAGGCTGATGCACTTCTCGTGAGAGGTCATGACCGGCGCATAGGAACGCTCGGGATCGATATCGGGATCCGCGCTGCGCAGGCCGCTTAAGCCGATCCGCAGCTTCGGATCCGCGCCGAGGGGCAGATGAAAGACCGTATCCGGGCTGAAGGCATGGATCAGCTCGTACTGCCGCCTGTCAAAAAGAAACACCCGGCAGCAGGAATTCGCGATGCTCTTCGAAAAGACCTCGATCACCGGGCAGTCCACGGTGATTGCGTAGTAGGGCGTCTCCAGCCGCTCACAGACATCGGCGATATAGGGAAAGAAATTGACGGAAAAAACGCAGTCGAAAGGCGCGCCGGCCTTTTTCAGCGTGAGCAGGGCGGTGGAAAGCGCTTCTACGCGTTCCTGAATGGGGATATTTTTTCTGGTGACCTCCTGCGCCTCCTGATAGACCTCAAAGCCGAGGGAGCGGAAGGCGTCCAGGATCCCGGGCTCGCTGATGGAGTTGTAGCGGTGAAAACAGATCCTCATGCCGTCCAGTATAAGGGATTTTCGGGAAATCCGCTACCTCCCTATAAAGTTTTGCCGGACACTCTCCGATAATGTAAACAGAAAACCAGGGAAGTCTGTATGTGACGATAATGGCGGGGGGCCGGCGCTGCCATTGACTATGCCCTTTTTCCGGCCTGTCAGATCACAAGGAGGTGAAGACAATGACGATTGAACCTATCGGCAGTATGATGACTGCCCAGGCGGTGAGCTATACGCCGCCGAAGCCGGAGCCGGCCGAGGCACCCAGGGAAGGGTCCGACGCTCAGACAGCGGCACAGGATGTTCAGAAGGTGGATCCCCAGACCGTCCAGGTGGACAGATCGGAGGAGAAGGGGGAGCACCAGGAGGGCGAAGAGGGTAATTCCCCTCAGGAAAATACCGCCGCTGCGAACGAGCAGATCAGGAAAAAACTGAAGGAGCTCACAAAAAGCATTGACCACAGCAATGAGGAGGCCGTGTTCGGTATCCATAAAGGCACGAACCGGGTGACGATCAAGATCGTGGATAAGGAAACAAAGGAAACAATCAAGGAGCTGCCCCCTGAAAAAACGCTGGATATGATCGCGAAGCTTTGGGAAGCGGCCGGGCTCATGGTGGACGAGAGACGCTGAACAGATACGACAGTGAAGGCGTTTCTTCCGGTATGCCATGCGCTGAAAAGGAGGTAGCATATGCCGATTCGTATAACGGGAATGAATTCCGGACTGGACACGGAGGCCATCATCACGCAGCTGGCCTCGGCCAGGTCCGTTAAGGTAAACAGCTTAAAAAAAGCACAGATCAAACAGCAGTGGACGCAGGATGCCTGGAAGGATCTGAATAAGAAGATCTACAGCTTCTATACGGACACCCTGTCCGATATGCAGTATGTGGGTAATTATTCGAAGAAGAACACCAAGATTTCCGACACCTCGAAGGTCTCTGTGACCACCACAGGAAACGCGGTGAACGGTACTCAGTTCATGTCCGTCCAGTCTCTGGCGAAATCCGCCTATCTGACCGGCGGTGAGATATCCGCAGACAGCGGCTCAGTCAAAATGAGCGATCTGGGCTTTAAGGGACAGGACGCGCAGATCGATCTGGGGAATGATAAACACATCAATGTTTCCGAAAGCGACACGATCGATCAGGTGATGGACAAACTGAAGGGTGTCGGGCTGAATGCAAGCTACGACAAGAATCAGAAGCGCGTATATATCAGCTCGAAAAGCACCGGGAGTGCGGGCGATTTCAATCTGAGCGCAGGCAATGCGGGAGGACTCGAGGTGCTTTCCAGGCTTGGCCTGAATGTGGCTGGTGATTCTGAGATCTCCGCCTTAAACTCGATGGCGGCGACCTTTATGTCGAAAGAAGCCTCAGTGGTGAGCACATACAAGGCCAAACATTCAGAGGCCGAGCTGAAGGAAAAGCTGGGGGAA
>CAMOOZ010000301.1 GCA_946621895.1 uncultured Lachnospiraceae bacterium
CAGGCCGCAAGCTGTCAGCGGGTGCTGGGCGGAGGCGCGAATATCGCGAGAGAATATGCGACCAAGCGCTACCGCTCCAATCTGATCAACTGGGGGATGCTGCCCCTTGTGCTGAAGGAGGAAAACACTGCCGTTCCCTTTAAGGCGCTGGATCATATCCTTTTAACGGATATCCGGGAGACGGTTTCATCGGGAGCTTCCGAGGTGAGGGCCTTCGTGCTGAGCGAGGGGAGCGATCCGCGGCCCGTGCGCTTTTTGCTGGGTGAGCTGACTGGGGAGGAACGAGAGATCATGCTGGCCGGCTGTCTGATCAACTATAACCGGAGATAAAAATCCCTGCCCTTTGTGGTATTATCCGGTGATGTGTGGAGAGTTCTCCATGCGTCACCGGTTTTTTTGTAAAATTTCTCTGTGAAATATTTTAAAAAAGCCCCTTGACAGGAGGGGCTTTTTGTTTTATCCTTTTCCTGCATTTCAAAGATGTTCTTTGGCGGGAGAGTACAGCACATCCGCCCGGCGGTTTCGCCGAAAATCCAATAACTGTTTTTGATTCAGTGTAGTTCGTTTTTGATTTTGTTTTTGTTTGCAGAACCTTTATAAACAATGCAATTCTGAGGGTTTGTCTATGCTTTGCATATCTGTGCTGCTGATTCTGCTGGCTGCTTTGGCCGCGGTATTTGATTTAAGGACTTCAAAAATACCAAACACCCTGCTGCTCTGGGGGCTGCTTTTGATTTTTCCGGCAAGACTTCTTTTTGATGCGCCGGAAGCCCTTCTTTCTGCGCTTACCGGCAGCGTGCTGGTCATGCTCTGCCTGTTTCCCTTTTTTTGCGCAGGCGCGCTGGGTGCGGGCGACATCAAGCTGCTTGCCGTGCTTGGACTCGGCTTAACGCCTGACGGCCTGCTGAACCTGCTTTTTGCCTCATTTCTGATCGGCGCCGCAGGGGGGCTTTTGCTGATGGCGGTAAACAGAGGAGAGAGACAAAGCAGGCTGCATTTTGCCCCGGCGATCTGTCTGGGGCTGCTGCCGGCCATCTGCCTGAACAGTCAGCCGCTCATCCGGCTGCCGGATTTCTGAGGGCTGATCCGGTCAATCCGCATCAGCGACAAGATCGGTACACACCGTTTCAGAATGGAGAATGACATGAAAAACACATGGTATGTCTTTGATCAAAATCTGACCTATGCCGAGCGACTTACGGACTATCTTGTTTCCAGGCAGCCCATTCAGGTCCGGGTGGAGACCTATTCGGATGGGGAAGCGCTGAAGAAAAAGCTGGAAACGGGGCCGGACGACAATGTGCTGATCGTCCCGGAGGGCTCCTTTGAGGAATGGATGGGGAGGCTTAAGCTGCAGCTTGTGCTGTTAGAGGAAAGCGGCTCGCTGGAGCTGCCTGAGGCCATCCGGATCAACCGCTATCAGAGTGCCGAAGGGATCTGGGAGGAGCTGGTCACACAGCTCGGGCGCAGGGGGAAGAGAGTCAGGCTGAAGCGGCAGGTCAATGAGAGCGCGGGTCTGGTCTCCTTTTTCAGCCCGTCTCACAGAGTGCTCCAGACCACCTTTGCCCTGCAGTATGGAAAGGCGCTTTCGGAAAAAGGACCTGCCCTGTTTCTGCACTTTGACGGCCTCGGCAATCTGGAGGAGCTGTTTGGCGCATCCGCCGGGAAGAGTCTGATGGACCTGCTCTATCTCTGGGAATGCGGAGGGGAGGAGGCACTGGAGGAGCTTCCGGGAGAGCCATATAAAAACGGCGAGTATTCCGTGCTGCTGAATGCAGGGGCGCCGGGGGATATCCGTTCTGTCAAAGAGGAGACCTGGCTGGGCTTTCTGGAAGCCCTGCAGAACTGCGGGAGCTATTCCCATGTCCTGCTGGATCTGAATGAGCATGTGGACGGCCTGACCGGGATCCTGCAGATGTCCCAGACGGTCATCGAGGTGCACCGGCCGGAGGATTATGAGGATCGCATGGATGCGCTGAAGCAGAAGGAGTATGAAAAGCTGCTGGAGGGGCAGGGCTTTTCCGGGATCCTGGAGGCAAGAAGGATCATCCGCCTCCCGCTGATGGACAGGGCACCGGCCTTCCCGGGGGATCTGGGCGCAGGGGAGCTGTACCGGCTGGCGGAGGAGGCCTGCGGGGAATAATTACTGCGCCGGCGGACGATAATGCGGCGGCAAGGATATTCAGACAAGCGGATGGGGAAGCTTTTTCTTTACAGTGTCTTACCGCCGGCGACAGCCAGCGCGGCGGAGAAATCCGTGAATGCGGTTTCTCCGACAGGGTACGCAGGAGTCTTCGGCGGCGAGTGACGGGGAAGAGGATCAGGCGATGGAGCTTTCGGAGAAGAGAAGAGAATTAAAAGCCAGGCTGATGCAGCAGCTGGATTATTCCAGAGATGTGGAGGACAGGGAGGTGCTGGAGCTGATCGATGCCCTCCTGCTGCAGGAAAAGCTGATGCTGACGGAGAGAAGGCGCCTCAGGATGGAGCTGTTTCACGCCATCCGGAAGCTGGATGTGCTCCAGGAGCTGGTGGATGATCCCCAGGTCACGGAGATCATGATCAACGGCACGGATCATATCTTCGTGGAAAAAAACGGCAGGCTTTCCCGGCTGCCCAGGCAGGTTGAATCGGAGGAAAAGCTGCAGGATGTGGTGCAGCAGATCGTTTCCTCCTGCAACCGGGTGGTGAATGAATCCTCTCCCATCGTGGATGCGAGGCTGGAAAACGGCAGCCGTGTGAATGTGGTCTTAAATCCGATCGCCTTAAACGGCCCCATCGTTACGATCAGGCGCTTTCCGGAGCATCCGCTGACACTGGAGCAGCTGCTTTCCTGGGGCTCCATCAGCAAAGAGATCGGAGATTTTCTGAAGAAGCTGGTGGCAGCGAAATACAATATTTTCGTAAGCGGCGGCACGGGCTCCGGCAAGACCACCTTCTTAAACATGCTTTCCAACTTCATTCCCAAGGAGGAAAGGATCATCACCATCGAGGATTCCGCGGAGCTTCAGCTGGTGGGCGTGGAAAATCTGGTGCGGCTGGAGACCAGAAATGCGAATGTGGAGGGCTGCCGGGAGATCAGCATCAGGGATCTGATCAAATCCAGCTTGAGGATGCGCCCGGACAGGGTGATCGTGGGCGAGGTCCGCGGGGCGGAGGCCCTTGACATGCTGCAGGCGATGAACACGGGGCATGACGGCTCCATGTCCACGGGCCATGCAAACAGCGCCCGGGATATGCTCTCCCGGCTGGAAACGATGGTCCTGATGGGCACGGAGCTACCCTTGAACGCCATCCGCGGGCAGATCGCCTCCGGGATTGATATTCTGGTCCATCTGGGAAGGCTCAGGGACAAGACCAGAAAACTGATGGAGGTATCGGAGGTAACGGGTTATGAAGAAGGAGAGATCAGGCTGGAGAGTATTTTCTGTTTCCGGGAGGAAGGAGAAGAGCAGGGAAGGGTCAAAGGAGAATTTATCCGCACCGGAGAGCTCAAAAACACGCACAAGCTTAAAGCGGCAGGAATGGCTTGAGCGGCTGATCCGGAAGGAGGGAAAAGCGGAAGGGCTGCAGCTCGGCCATTTTACGCTCTCCGTTCCCTCCGGAAGACCGCTGCTTGAGGCCTGCGGCATGATGGCGGTTTTCGCCTGGTTCTTTTACCGTTCACCGCTGGGACTGATCCCGGCCCTTCCGGCAGGATATTTTTACGCGAAGGGAAGGGGGCAGGAGATCGAAGAAAAGAAGGATCATGAGGCCGCTGCGCAGTTTATGGAGCTGATCCGGATGGTGGCGGCAAATCTGAATGCGGGCTATTCGATCGAAAACGCGTTTCTTTCCGCCTATCCGGAGATGGTCATGCTTTTCGGCAAAAACGCGCTGATGTGCAGGGAGATCCTGGCGCTGAAGCGGGGCCTTGACAATAATGTGAGCTTTGAGGAGCTTTTGCGGAATATGGGAGAGCATTACCGGGTGGAGGATATCCGGGAATTCGCGCAGATCTTTTCCATTGCGAAAAAGAGCGGCGGAAGGCTGACGGAGATCATCTCCTCCTCGGTGGAGGTGCTGGCGGAAAAAATGGAGGCGGATGAGGAGATCAGGGTGCTTCTGGCCTCCCGGAAATACGAACAGAAGATCATGGGGGCGATTCCCTTTTTCATCCTGTTCTATGTGGATTTTTCCTCCAGAGGCTATTTTGATGTGCTCTACGGGAATCTCTTCGGCATTGCCGTCATGAGCGCGTGCATGGCGGTTTACATGGTGTCTGTCTGGTGGTCGGGGAGGATCTCGGCCGTGAAGATATGAAAAAGCAGTGAGCAAAAAGGAGGTCTGAATGATCTGGATCTGTCTGCCTGTGTTTCTCCTGCTCTGGCTTCCCGCTTTCCTGATCCGGGGAAAGGGAAACCTGATCGACAGGAGCGTAAAGGGCTGGGAGGAGCTTTTCCGCAGGCTTTTGCAAAAGCTTCCGAAGGCCCGGGCGCCAACGAAGGCCCTGCGGAAAAAACGGCGGGAATTTCAGAAGGAGCTGGCGATGCGGGAGCTTTATCCCCTGGGTCATCCGGAGGAGGAAACGCAAAGGTTTGAGCGGGAAAAGCATCGGTACATCTTTCTTGTTTCCGTGGCTGCCGCCTTTTTCGCGCTGCTTTCCTGCCTGGATGAAATGTCTGCGGGAGAGCCTGAGGGCTACGCGATTTCAAGGAATCCTCCCGGCGGAACGGGAAAGAGCCTTCTGCTGGAAGCCAGAATGGAGGACGGCGAGGTTTTTCCTGAGATTGATGTGGAGGTGGGACCGCGGCTTTATACGGAAAAGGAGCTGGAAAGCCTTTATCAGGGCATGCTGCCGGTGCTGGAAAAAACGGTGTTAAACGGCAATCCCGATGCCGCGCATGTGTCAAAGGAGCTTTATCTGCCGGCCCAGCTGCCCGGATATCCGTTCAGTCTGAAGTGGCATTCGGGAGATTATGACCTGTTAGAGGACACGGGGAGGCTTGTAAAGGAGGAATATGAACCGGACGGAGAAGCGCTGTATCTGTATGTGACTGCGGCCTGCCAGGATTTTGAGCGGGAATATTCCTTTCCCGTGGTGCTCGTGAACAAAACGCTCAGCCCATCCGAGCGGAAATACCGGGAGCTGCTGGAAGCCGTTGATGATGCCATCGGCAGTTCGCCGGAGGAGGAAACGGCCTATCTCCCGGAGCACTTTGCGGAAAAACGCCTTGACTGGGTACGGCCGGAGAGCGGCGGGGCGCTGATGATCCTGGGACTGGGAGCGCTGCTGGCCGTGCTGACCGGAGCCGCCAGGGAGAATAATCTGGGAGAGCGGGTAAAGGAAAGGGACAGAAAGCTGCTTTATGCCTATCCTGACTTTGTCAATCGCCTGAACCTTTATCTGGGCGCCGGAATGAGCATCTCCTCCTGCCTTTTTAAGATCGCGGGGGAGGGAAACGGGGCTGCGGAGGACTATCTCCATCAGGAGCTTAAATACACGGTGAACGAGCTTTCCGGCGGCGTTTCGGAAAAGGATGCGCTGGAGGGGCTTGGGAAGCGCTGCAGACTGTCCTGCTATATCAAGCTGACAACGCTGCTGGTGCAGAACCTCAGAAAGGGAGGGGGACAGCTTCTGCCGAGGCTGAAGGAGGAAGCGGAAAGCGCTTTTTCCATGCGAAAGAATCTTGCCAGAGAGGCCGGGGAAAGGGCAGGAACGAAGCTGATCTTTCCGATGCTGCTGATGATGGGTGTGGTCATGGTGGTGATCATCGTGCCGGCGTTTTCGGGGTTTTCGGAATAGAGCTGCAATCATCCAGCGTCACAAGCAGGTTTCCGCGGTAAGATTACCTGCCAGTGGGAACCAGGCACGAATCGAAGGCACGATATGACGCGTTCTGCATGAACAGGAAGCGGGGAGGGCCTGCACGAATTGCGAATGCGGGGTGGATGGTTGGAGATCATTACAGAAGGCGAGGAAAGACGGCGGGAAATAATGACATCTGCACCCCCTGACACAGGGGAGAAAAGGAGGAACGGATGCTGAAGGGATTATGCAGAAAAGTGAAGGATTTTTTTCGGGAGGATGACGGCATGGGGTCCGTTGAGGTGATCCTGATGATCGTGGTCCTGGTGGGCCTGGTTCTGATTTTCAAGGACCGTCTGATTGGGATCGTGAACAGCCTCTTCC
>CAMOOZ010000302.1 GCA_946621895.1 uncultured Lachnospiraceae bacterium
AGTACCACGGCGCAAAACGACTGTCGGCACCCTCAGCAAGCTGCTTGCTTTTGATGATCTGCGCGTTTTCGGAGAGATTCTGCAGCACGCAGAGATAGGCGCTCCCGCCGGGATAGTCCGCAATGCAGCGGACCTGGGCAAAGCAGTGCATTCCCCTGCGGACGAAATTGACGCTCTCCACCTTTTTGCTCAGGGAAGCCTTCCGCATCTGGGCCAGGAATTTCTCGCCGAAAGCCGTATCGCCCTCGCCGTATTCCTCCTCGATCATCCGCGTGTCCGGAATGTTCAGCGTATGCAGCACCCGCATATAGTTTTCATTCGCGAAAAGGTAGTGGATCCGATGGTCTGAGAGCTCCACAAAAGCCATCGGAAGCTGCGCATCCCGTCCCTCCGGATTGATCTCATTGTCTTTTAAGGACACAAAGGGCGTTGCGCTTAAGAGATTGACCTTTCCGATCTCGTGAAAATACTGGCGCTTGACCTGGGATTCCAGGGAATAGCCTTCTTCCATGACATGCTTAAGGCAATCCTCATAAGGCATGGGCTTTCCGATAAAATAGCCCTGCGCCTTCTCACAGCCGATCTTTCTTAAGAATTCCAGCTGCTCCTTTGTCTCCACGCCCTCGGCAAGGGTATGGACGCCGATGCGCTTGGACATATCCACCACGGATTTGATGATCTCCCTGGAGCGGGGATCAAAGCTCTGCAGAAAGACCATATCGATCTTTAAGGTGTCAAAACGATAATCCTTTAAGACATTCAGGGAAGAATAGCCTGACCCGAAATCATCCATCCAGACCCGGAAGCCTCTTTCCCAGAAACGGTCGATGACCTGGTGCATCTTTCCGGCATCCTGTTCCATTGTGCTTTCCGTGATCTCCACGCGGAAGGCGTCCCGTGGAAGAAGATTATCCTCTACCGCCTGTTCAATGATGGCATGAATATCACAGAGGCCGAAATCCAGTCTGGAGAGATTAAAGGACAGCGTTACATTTGGAATGCCGTTCTTTGTCCGCTCAGCGTATTCTCTGCAGATCGTCTGCACCATGCAGGCGTCCAGCTTGTGGATCTGGCCGGATTCCTCCAGAGGAGGGATAAAGCGATCCGGGGTAAGAAAGCCGTAATCCGGATCCACCCATCTGGACAGCGCTTCCATCCCGCATACCTCGCTGGTAAGCGTTCTGACCACGGGCTGGTAAAACACCCGGATATAACCCTTTTCAACTGCTTCGTCGATGTGATCGATCACATATTGCCTGAGCTTTTTATCGTCCGTTTGCATCATAACCTCTCAATTCATTTCAGCGGACATAAAGCCCGGGGAACTGCAAGGCGGAAAACCCGGTTTCCCACAGGCAAAGACATGGTCATTATACAGGAAAACACTGCCTTTGCAAGCCCGAATTACAGGAAGCGCGAGATAATCGGTACGAAATGTGTTATACTGTAAAAGCTGTTTTTGGTCAGGTGTATGCTGTGATGCCACGATGATCTTCATCGGTGCTGCAGAAACGATGGAAGCAGAAGAAACGGCGGCTATTTCTGATTATCAGCTTCTTCGTCGCCGCCCTTCATTTTGCCTTTGATATCCGCGATCCATTTCTCCTGATCCTTCACGGCAAAGCGCTCGACCACGCCTTCATTCGTTTCGACCTCGATGGAATGGGAGGAATTGCCCTCTCTGACCTCGGCGATGCTTCTGTAAGGGACCCTGGTATCCTCCTTCTGCACCCGGAAGACATGGGGGTGGAAGAGCAATCCGTGAGGAGCCAGAAAAAGATAGCCCTCTACTCCTTCGGAGCCCACCACTCTGGTGGCGATCCCGCCGGGGTAGATCTTGTAGCGCTTGTTGTCGAAGACCATCGTGAGTAAAAAGGCCGCGATCCAGGAGCCCACCGCGTCGATCACAAGGAGGACTCCCCAGTCGAGTGAAAGCTGTGCCAGCATGAGATAACCGATCAGCATGGACACTATCCAGAAAGCAATAAAGATGATAAAGGCAAACATAAGCATATTTTAACGATTATTGCCCGGAAAAACAACCTCCGGGCATTGCAGGAGGAGTGATCGGATGAATGAGAGAAGGGATCTGGCCTGGGAGGAGGTAAGCAGCAGGCAGATCGTCAAAAATGAATGGATCGATTTCCGCCAGACGGCCTATCGATTCCCGGACGGATCGGTTTTCGAGCCCTTTTACAGCTACAGCAGAAAGGACTATGTGGTGATCGTGGCCACTAATCTCGAAGGGAATTTCATCTGCGTCAGACAGTTCAGGCCGGGGATCCGAAAGGTGACCACGGAGTTTCCCGCAGGGTGCCTGGAACGGACGGACGGCGGCGTGTATATGCCGGGAGAGGACAATCCGCTGGAAAACCCGCTGGACGCGGCAAAGCGGGAGCTTCTGGAGGAAACAGGGCATGTGGCAAGGGAGTGGAATCATCTGCTGACGATCCCCGCCACCGCCAGCATCGCGGATAATTACGCCCATATCTTCCGGGCTAAGGACTGCGTCAGGATTTCGGAGCAGAAGCTGGATGAAACGGAGTTTCTGAATGTGGAGCTGCATTCGCCCCTGGAGCTGGAGGAAATGATCAGGGAAGGCTGCTTTGAACAGAATGTGCATGTGATGGCCTGGCTGCTCGCGAGGGAAACGGTTGCGCTCGGTAACGGAAATAAATGCCGTTACTGAATATAACCATGCTGCGGCCGGCCTGGAATGGAGGAAGGGATGCAATATTTAAGCACAAGAAATGATAAGCTGCGCGTCAGCGCAAAGGAAGCGATTTTACAGGGGCTTTCCGAGGACGGAGGCCTGTTTGTCCCGGCGGAGGAAGTAAAGCCGGACAAATCCGTGCGCGAGCTTTACGGGCTCGATTATAAGGACACCGCCTGTGCGGTGATGCGCTGCTTTTTTACGGATTTTACGGAGGAGGAGCTCAGGCACTGCGTGGAAAGCGCCTACGATGAAAAGTTTGACGATCCCGTGATCGCGCCGGTAAGGGCGGTGGGAGATGCGGCGTATCTGGAGCTTTTCCACGGAAAGACCATTGCCTTTAAGGACATGGCGCTTTCCATTTTGCCCCATCTGATGACCACGGCCTCCGCGTCTCTTGGCAGCAAAGAGGAGATCGTGATCCTGACCGCCACCTCCGGGGACACCGGGAAGGCCGCACTGGCGGGCTTTGCCGATGTTCCGGGCACTCGGATCATCGTTTTTTATCCGAAGGACGGGGTCAGCCGCATCCAGGAGCTGCAGATGGTGACGGAGGCCGGGAAGAACACGCTGGTGGCCGGCATCCACGGTAATTTTGACGATGCCCAGACCGGCGTCAAGCAGATCTTCTCCGATCCGGCGCTGAGAGAGCGTCTTAAGGAAAACGGCTTTCGGTTTTCCTCCGCGAATTCCATCAATATCGGCAGGCTGATCCCGCAGGTGGCCTATTATGTCTATGCTTATGCACAGATGGTGAAGCAGGGGCTGATCGAAGAGGGAGAGCAGATCAATGTGACGGTTCCCACCGGGAATTTCGGGAATATTCTGGCGGCTTATTACGCGAAAAAGCTGGGCACCCCCATCAGGAAGCTGATCTGTGCCTCCAATCAGAATAAGGTATTGTTTGATTTCTTTCAGACCGGCATATATGACGCAAACAGGGCGTTCTATCTTTCCGCGTCTCCCTCCATGGACATCCTGATCTCCAGCAATCTGGAGCGGCTGATCTATGAGATCGGCGGCGGAGAAGGGAAAAACATCGAGCTGATGGAAAGCCTGAAGAAAAACGGGAGCTACGCGGTCACGCCGGCGATGAGGGAAAAGCTGAAGGACTTTGCAGCCGGCTTCGCCACTGAGGAGGAGACCCTGAACCGGATAAAGGAGGTCTATGACAGCGCACATTATGTGCTGGATCCCCATACGGCGGTGGCCAGCGCCGTATATGAAAAATACAGAAGGGAAACGGGAGATAAGACCAAAACGCTGATCGTTTCCACGGCATCTCCCTATAAATTCCCGGCAGCGGTAGTGAAGGCGATCGATCCCTCCGTCACGGAGGAGGATGCCTTCAGGCTTACGGACAGGCTGGAGGCGCTTTCCGGCGTGCCGGTCCCGCAGGCAGTGACGGGTTTACGGCAGGCGGCGATCCTTCACGATACGGTCTGCGAAAAGGATAAAATGCGGGAGGTGGTCCTGAGGAATCTGGGACTGTGAACGGGTTCGGATAAAAACGGCAGAGCCACGGGGGCTCTGCCGAAAAGTCCGTGTCAGTTCTTTTTGGAGACCCAGTCCGAGCCCTCGTCCCTTTCCGCAAGGGACACATATTCGTGCTGGCCGCCGACCGCCAGCTAGGCGGGACGGGAG
>CAMOOZ010000303.1 GCA_946621895.1 uncultured Lachnospiraceae bacterium
CCCTGAATGTGCTGAAGGATTATCATTTCAATGTGATGAAGCTGGACATGGTCTTTCTTCGCAATTTTGAGGGAAACGAACGCGCAAAGGCGCTGATCCGCAGCATTGTGGACATGGCGAGGGTAATGCAAATGGGAACGCTGACCGAGGGCGTGGAGACAAAAGAACAGGCGGAATTTTTAAGAGATGCCGGCTGCATACGGCTTCAGGGCTTCTATTTTGGCAAACCAATGCCCCTGGAGGAGATTCAGGAAAAGATCAGCGCAGGGGAATATACGGTTTCCCCCAGGGCGTTGGATAACGACTGATATTATAGCTCTATTCGATCGCCCACTCAATCGGCTCCACCCCGTGTTCCACAAGAAAAGCATTCGTTTTGCTGAATGGCCGGCTTCCGAAAAAGCCTCTGGCCGCGGACAGCGGGCTGGGATGAGGGGCTTCCAATATCAGATGCTTCGGATTCGTCAGAAGGCTTTTTTTGCTTCTGGCAAAGCTCCCCCAGAGGATCTCTACGATGGGTCTGTCCTGTCTGTTTACCGCCTCGATCACCGCATCGGTAAAGCTCTCCCATCCGATCTGACGATGAGAAGCCGCCTGATGCGCCCTGACTGTCAGCACTGCATTCAGCAAAAGCACGCCCTGCTCTGCCCAGGATTCCAGATTTCCGTGGGAAGGGATCGCGGTCCCGATGTCCTCATGCATTTCCTTATAAATATTCAGCAGGGAGGGAGGAATTCTTTCCCCTTTGGGAACGGAAAAGGAAAGGCCATGTGCCTGCCCGGGTTCGTGATAGGGATCCTGCCCCAGGATCAGCACCTTTACCTTGCTTAACGGGGTCAGATGAAAGGCATTGAAGATATCCTCGGAAGGAGGATAGATCAGCCTTTCCGCATATTCCTGCCGTAAGGTGAGATAGAGTTTTTTATAATAGGGCTTGCGGAATTCAGGACTCAGCTCCGCAAGCCAGTCATTTGTGATCGCTGCCATCTTTTTTACTCCTGTCATCGCAGAACGCAGTTCTTACCGGAATGCCCCTCGCTTTAAGATACCGTTTCAGATCCGGGATCTCCAGCTCCTTAAAATGAAAAAGCGATGCCGCAAGGGCCGCTTCCGCATGACCCTCTGCAAAGGCAGCATAAAAATCCTCCATGCTGCCGGCCCCGCCTGATGCGATCACGGGGATCCCCACCGCATCCGCCACCTGGCGGGTAAGCTCCAGATCATAGCCGGCTTTGGTGCCGTCGCCGTCCATGCTGGTCAGCAAAATCTCTCCGGCGCCCAGTGTTTCCCCGCGCTTTGCCCATTCGACCGCATCAAGCCCCGTATCCAGCCTTCCGCCGTGCTTGAAGACATGAAAGCTTCCGTCCGGATCCCTTTTCGCATCGATCGCAAGAACCACGCACTGGCTGCCGAATTTTTCCGCAGCCTCTGCGATCAGGGCCGGCCGGTCAATGGCAGCGGAATTAACGGAGACCTTATCCGCCCCTGCTCTCAGGATCTCGCGAAAATCTCCGACGCTGCGGATGCCGCCGCCCACGGTGAACGGAATGAACACCTGGGAAGCCACCTCCTGTACCATATGGACCACGGTTTTGCGTCCTTCGGAGGAAGCCGTAATATCCAGAAACACCAGTTCGTCCGCGCCGGCTCTGTCATAGGCTGCCGCCACGGCCACCGGATCCCCGGCATCCACCAGATCCACAAAATTGATCCCCTTTACCACTCTCCCCCTGTCCACATCCAAACAGGGAATGATCCGTTTCGTATGCATGCTTTCCTTTCAGCGCCTGACAAAAGGCATTATACGCAGCTGACCAAATACCTGATCAGTTGGAACCCGCCGGGCGCACGCATAGCGAGCAAGCTCGCTTTGGAAGCAGCAAAACACCTATGTGCGCCCGTGCGATAAGGTTATACTCGAAGGAACAATGAAATTCTAATTAATTGTTCCTTCGCGTATATGAAATATCTATTTAATTTTGATGAAATTCCGCAGAATATTCAGGCCGGTTTCGGAGCTTTTTTCCGGATGGAACTGACAGCCGAACAGCATGTCCTTTTCCACTGCGGAGCCGAAGTTTATCCCATATTCACTGAGTGCGCAGATCCCGGCCTCCGGCGTCTGCTCAAGATAATAGGAATGCACAAAGTATACAAAGGAGCCCTCGGGAATGCCCTTAAAAAGCCTGCTTTCCCTGATGAGCTGCAGGGAATTCCAGCCGATATGCGGGATCTTCAAGCCGCTTTCTGCCGGAAAGCGAAGCACCCTGCCGGGCAAAAGCTTAAGGCCCTCCACCCCGGGAGCCTCTTCGCTGGAAGAAAACATCACCTGCATTCCCAGGCAGATCCCGAGAAAAGGGATCTGCTTTTGCACAATTTCCCGGATCACGGGAACCAGGCCGGCGCAGTTTAATCTCTCCATCGCATCCCCAAAGCTGCCGACTCCGGGAAGGATCACATGATCGGCACTCAGCAGCTCCTCTTTTTTCCCGGTCACACAGACCTCGCAGCCAAGATACTCCAAGGCCTTCACCACACTGTTTATATTACCGGCATCATAATCAATAACACATATCATTTACAGCACATTATCCCCTTCTGTTGTGTCTATCGGCTGAAGCTCTTCCATGATCCGTCCATTCTCCGGCAGAATAACATTATCCTGCTGCACGGAAGCATCCGCCGGAGGCATATCCTCAGGCTGTATTTCCTCCTCTGCGTTCCCCGGCTCTTCCATCACCGGCGTGCTGGCCTGATCAGTGAGCTCCTCTTCCTCCGGCAGCATCTCCTCATAGGCAGGCGCCTGCTCCGTTGTTTCCTCCTGCGGCAGCGGCGCTTCCGGATCGTCAAACGGGGGGGCGTTCGCCCAAGGATTTATCTTTAATGTCTAACGCAACACCTCACAAAGG
>CAMOOZ010000304.1 GCA_946621895.1 uncultured Lachnospiraceae bacterium
GAGGGCGGAAAGTTTTCCTTTTTTGACGGAAGCTGGATGGATGAGGTGACAAAGGCCAGACTGCTTAAGGAAACGGATGATGAGACCTATGAAAGGCATCTGAATTCGATCAGACGATTCGAGCGTACGCTTTCCGATAATGGTTATCTGGTGGTGAAGTTCTTCTTCCATATCAGCAGACAGGAGCAGAAGGAACGGCTGGATGCACTGAAAAAAGAAAAGAGCACGGCCTGGAGAGTGGGGAAATGGGACCTCTGGCAGAATAAACACTATGCCGAATGCCTGGACCTCTATGATGATTACCTTGAGACCACGAACCAGTTTATCGCTCCCTGGTATTTCATTGATTCGAAGAACCGTAAATGGGCGGAGCTGCAGGTGACGGAGCTTTTGGTCAGGAATATCGAGATTGCCCTGCAGAATGTGGGCCGTCCCTCCGCTGTGCTGCAGAATGTGTTTCCGCTCAAACGCAGACCTTTGCTTGCGGATATCGATCTGAATAAACGGATCGACGATGCGGTATATGAGGAGGAGCTTCAGAAGCTTCAGAAAAAGCTGTCCGATCTGCACAACAGAATATATCAGAAAAAGATTCCGGTTGTCATCGCCTATGAGGGGCAGGACGCGGCAGGGAAGGGCGGCAATATCAAACGGCTGACCGCAGCGCTCGATCCCAGGGGGTTTGAGGTGATTCCGATCGCTTCTCCGGAGCCCCATGAAAAGAACCGGCATTACCTGTGGAGATTCTGGAACAGGCTTCCCAGGGACGGGCATATTACCATCTTCGACCGTACCTGGTACGGAAGGGTGATGGTGGAGCGTCTGGAGGGCTTTTGCTCGGAAAACGACTGGATGAGAGCCTATAATGAGATCAATGAGTTTGAGAACGAGCTTGCTGATTGGGGAGCCGTGATCGTCAAATTCTGGGTGCAGATCGATAAGGATACTCAGCTTGCGCGTTTTAACGACAGACAGAATACCCCTGAGAAGCAATGGAAGATCACGGAGGAGGACTGGCGCAACCGGGAAAAGTGGGATCTCTATGAGAAGGCTGTGGATGAAATGATCGAAAAGACCAGCACAAAGTTTGCCCCCTGGCATATTCTGGAATCAAACGATAAGCATTATGCAAGGATCAAGGCGCTGAAGACCGTGATCGAGGAGATCGAGAAAAAACTATGATCGCGGAAGCGGAAACGCGTCCATCCGTCTCTTTTCTTCAGGCTGGCTTTTTTGCGCTGTTTTGCTTTCTTTTTTCCGGGATCCAGATGGCGGTGAACTGGGGAGGAGGCGCGTATGTTTCCCCGGGGGAGGAGCAGCTTGGCTATTATCTGGGAACAGGCTGCCTTGCCCTGGGGTTTTTCCTTTATGCACTCCTGGCGAAGCACTTCGGCTTTCTTACCCTCGATTCCAAGGCGCAGCGAAGGAACCCTTTCAGACTTTTTCCGGCAGTCTGCATGGGGCTTGGCGCAGGGCTGCTGATCCTGTTTTTCCTGCCGGGAGCGCCCCTGTATCTGATCGGCTGTGCACTGATGTTTTTTCTCCTGGGTCTTTTCGGCGGCCATGTGTACTACCGGATGGCGATGGGACTTGCCGTCACAGCGCACAGGGGAATGATCATCGGCGCCGGCTCTGCGGCAGGGGGAGTGGCACAGACCCTCGCCTTTAATACGCTGGGGAAGGAGCCGCTGCTTATCCTTCTGCTGCTTTTTCTGGCGCTCATTCCTTATGTGGAGAGGAAGGCCTTTTCCGGAGAGAAGGCTCCATCCGCGCCGGCTGAGACCGATGCTGCCGGGGGCTTGCCGCCGGCTCGCAACACAGGGGAGATCCGCAAAGACGGCTTTTCGGATCCGCCAAAGGCTGTTGTCTTGCGGAATCCGGGTAAGCATGAGCTTCTCCGGCTGCTCATCGTCCTCTGCTGCCTCATTTTCATGACCGGGATCTATGATCACTGGCTGGAGCTTGTGCAGACGGACGGGGGCAGGGCAGCAGGCTTCCATGCGCTGAACTGGCCCCGCTATCTGATGGGCCCGGTGTATCTGCTTTACGGCTTTCTCATTGACCGATTCGGGCCACAGGGCATTTCTCTGGCCGCGCTCTGCGTAAGCTTTTCCGCCGTGCTGATGCCGGTATTTCTCCGGATCGACGAGCCCATGGCCACGATGAGCGTGTTCTATCTTCTGATAAGTTCCATTTATGCCTATCTGAATCAGATGCTGATCCGCCTTGCCCCTTTATCGAAGCATCCGGCCTTCTGGGCCTGTTCCGGAAGGATTGCGGACAATCTGATCGTGCTAATCGTCGCTGTATCCCCTCTTTCAGGACTCGGCCTTATCCCCGTGATCTTGCTGGATCTGGCGCTTTTCTCTGTGATCACGATCTGCATGGCGCTGAATGGCTATCTTGCGCCGGGAGAGGCTTTTCCTATGGATACGCCGCCGGAAGCTGCAAAGCTTCCGGGGAACGCACCGGATATGGAGTCCTTTGCCGGGCGCTTTGGCTTAACGGAGAGGGAGAAGGAGGTGCTCACCCGGCTTTTGGAGTCTGAGGACACCGTGGATGCCATCGCGGGAAAGCTTTCCATCACCAGAAGGCAGGTGCAGCGGCATATCGCTTCCCTCTATGAAAAAACCGGAACGCAGTCCAGGGCGGGACTGGTCCGGCTGTTCTATGCCGCGGGGGCCCGGAGGTAAATATCGCCGTTCGGCGATGCGCCCCCAGTCGGTGAGTAACTGCGGATGAATCGCGACCTTACACAGTCCAGTCCTCCAGCTCCAGCCCGGGTATCCGCGCAAATTCACGTGTGTTATGCGTGACAAGAATACCCTTTTCCGAAAGGACGGTGGCAGCAATGATCATATCATTTGGACCGATCTGGGAACCGGTTGCCTCGAGTCTGCTGCGAATGATCCCATAGGTGATACTGGCATTATCCGAAAACGGCATTTTGATAAAGGGATCGGTAAACTGTCTGTATAACTGAATGGTTTGGTCATAATCTGTGCTTTTACGGGCTCCATATTCGATTTCTGCCATGACAATGGCCGGTATCACGATTGATTGTGAGGGGGTCTGACGGAAATGACTAGGCAGAGACGGGTACTTGCCCTTCAAAGCGTAGATGATGATATTTGTGTCTAAAAAGTATTTCATAAAGCTTCTCTTCTCCCATCCAGAGCAAAAGAAAGCTCTTCGGGCTCTTCTTCAGAAATCAGGTTTTTGCCGGCGCCAAACAGTTCAAAATAATTCTTTGGATAGGAAGCTTCATTTTTCTGCGCAATCTCAAGCTCCAGACTGCAAGGAAATTGCTGCTTTATGACTGCCTGCCGCAAAAAAAGGTTTATCGCAACAGAAA
>CAMOOZ010000305.1 GCA_946621895.1 uncultured Lachnospiraceae bacterium
GACTCATCGCTTTAAACGGGGGGATGATCCGGAAAAACTCCTGGCCGCACATCGAAAGGAAGTGAATCAGAAGCATCCGATCCCCAAGGGCTATAAAGAAGTGCTGGAAAAGAGGGTTCAGAAGGAGGAGGAGATCCGAAGCATTGAAAAGGACGGCATAGAGCGGTTCAGGAAGAGCTCGAAGCACAGGCTGAATGAGCATGCGATACATGTAAACAGCAATGTCAGAACCACTGCGCATACCTACCGGGAGTCCAAGGAGTTTGCCTATAGGACATTTGGGAAGCACTGGGATAACCTGCGCACAGACCAGGCGCTGCGCCGGCAGATGATCCAGAAATATTACGGCGAGCTGCATCGGGGAAGGAAGATTCCGGATGAATTGCTTCAGAAGATCGAAAAGAATTTTGAACAGAAGTTTGAACTGGTGAAAAAAACGGATCCCTCCGCAAGCTACGCAGGCCAAGCGGAGCATGATAGCCGAGTGAAGAAATTTACGGCGGATCATGAGAAAGAGATAAAGGTGGATCGTATCGCGAACGCCGCCTTATATCTGTTCCGGGATCTTGACGAAGAAAAACAGGTGGAGAAATACAATAACATTGCAGAACTGTTTAGCTATGACACCGAAAACGAAACGAAACAGCTGTCGGAGGATAAAAAGGAGGAGCTGCTGGATAAAAACAAGGAGCTGTTGGAGTATGTGACGACCTTCGACCTGGAAAAACTGGAATTCAAGGATATCTCGGAGCTCGCTCCCAGATTTGAGGAGATCAACCATTATGTGCAGATCATGGGAGAAATGCAGAAGCTCCCCAGAATATTGTACAGGCTGGGCATCGTGGATGATGACTTCTTTGTGCTTATGCAGGCCAGGGTAGAGCTGGTCATGGGATATACCGGGCTGTTTCATAATGCTATCTCCTCCCACAGCACGATCCTGGATGCCCTGGTGGATCCCGAGGATATGCTGGCTGTAAATGAGGCTGAGGATCTGGAGAATTATGACAGTGAGGATGACATCCCGGCAGGAGAGGAGGGTGAACTGATCCGCGACAAGGATCACTTTGAGAAGATCCCGCAAAGTGAGGAAAACATCGAGCTTCTTCAGTATATCAGAGCAAGAAGCAATCTGGGATTATTTACCGGGACCTCATTTTATAAGCCCGGGGACACCATGGAAAATGCCATGAAGGAAGCCATGGAGACAGCCAAAAAGAAATTAAACAATCTGAAAGCAGAGAAATGATCAGAAATACAGGGGGAATAGATGATGGAACTGACAGGTATTGACGAAACAAACCGATCCTGGTTTGAACCGCTCCTTTTCCTCGATGAAGCGGATCCCGATGAAATACAGATCCTCGCTGGAATGATCGAGGACGGCTCACCTGCCGCGGCAGCAGCGCTGGGGGTGGATAAATCTCGAAGGATCGGGCGGATCCTTTCGATCTACACAAGGCCGGATCTGAGAAGAAGGAAAGCAGCCTCGAGACTCATGGAGGCACTTGACACGCTGGCCAGGCAGTATGACCTGTCCAGAATGGAATGCTTTTATACGGATAACATGACGGGGCTGGATCCCTTTCTGCGCGCCCGCGGCTTTACCACCTATGGGGAAAAGCAGGTGGAAAGCTATCGTCTGGCCGATCTTCTTGCGAGTAAGAAAATCCGGACTAGGATGGAGGAGGCGGCATCGGTGGTGGTGAAAAGCCTTGGACAGCTGGAGCAGGAGCAGAGAACCCTTTTAAGCCGGATGCTTGAGCAGGAAGAATATGGTTCTCTGCCGGCTGATCTGGATGAAGAGCTTTCCCTGGCGGCTTTCGCTGACGGGGAGCCCTATGCGTTGATCCTGAGCTCCGTCGGCGAAGACGAAAGGCCGAGGGTGCTGGTGCGGCTTCTGACCGGCTTTGTCTATTCCGTGTCAGCGGCCATGACCCTGATGACGGAATGGCTGAGTCAGGTCACGGCCCGTTTCGGCACGGAGGCGGATATCAGCTTTTATGCGGTAAATCCCGGCGTATCCTCGTTTTTGGAAGCGTTAGAGCTGCCGCCTCCCAGGCTGGAAGAGCGGGTGCGGTATGCGGAAAAGCTCTGCCTGTGAAGGATAGGTACGATATGGAAAGAGAAACAGATTTCAGGGTCACGATGATCGGGGAGAAGAATTTCCCCTGGTTTGAGCGCTTCCTGAATGAGAAGCCATCCGGGGAACAGGCCGGTCTGGGGCTGATCATGGATGACAGGGCTTGCGGCGCCTCTTTTCTTTTGCGCTCGGCGATGGACGCCATGAGAGATTATCAGGTGAGCGAGATGATGGTCTGTTATTCCCCGGATGAGGGGCTGGAGGCCTTTCTTGCCAAAATGGGGTTTGTCTGCGCGCCTTCGCTGACGCTGCGTTCCTTCAAGGCGACCGATCTCATCGATTCGCCGGAGTGCCGGAAAAGCATTGCCAGGCTGAAAATGGAAGGCGTTATTCCCTTTGCCTCCCTGAGCCGGAAACTTACTGCGAAGAACTCAGGGGAAAGAAGCTTGATGTGGCCGGGGAGGAGGGAGAGGAGCTCCTTCAGATGATGAAGGA
>CAMOOZ010000306.1 GCA_946621895.1 uncultured Lachnospiraceae bacterium
AGTCTCTTTGCTCACGCTTTTGGGAATCGCGGCCTTCTGCCTCATCAGGCGGAGGAATGATGCCTGCCGCCATACCCGGCTGCAAAAAACCGCGTTCACGGAAAGGGGGGATAACGCTTGAACAGACAGGACAGGTCTGTGCCTCACGCCGGGCTGATCGCCGCAGGCTTTCTCGTGCTGCTTTATCTTTTTGCGCTTTTTTCGGCCGTGGGGCTTTACCGTTCCTATATCCTGAACGAGCAGGTAAACAATAAAGACGCTGAGACGGGGGGCGTGGAGGAGCGGCTTACGGCTTCGTTTCCAGGCAGATTTTTCTTCATCGAGGCAAACGGTCTTGCGCGGCGGCTTCTCGGAAGCCGTGAGATGAACGGCGTGATCCGGCTGAACAATGATGCGCTTTCTCCGATCACACCCCCGGTGGACGAGGATGTGATCCGTGAGGAGGCCGGGGTGATCGCGGATATTTCCGACGCGCTAAAAAGAAGGGAGATTCCGCTGGTCTATATCGCTCCCGCGGCCAGGATCGACTGTGAGACGGATTTTCCCTCCGGCTATGAAAGCTTTGAAAACAGGAACTACCGGCTTTTTCTGGACGAGCTGAGAAACAGGGAGGTGTTTATCCTTGATCTGGAGCAGGCGCTGAAGGATGAGGGCATTGTGCGGGAAGCGCAGTATTATAAAGGCGATCATCACTGGAATGAGGAGGGCGCCCGGTTTGCGGCTGAGAAGCTCTGCGAAATGCTGGCTTCGCTGACAGGAAAGGAGCTGACCCGGTTTTCACCTGTAAAAGCACTTTATGAAAGAAAGCTTTATCCTTCCGTGATGATCGGCAGCTTTGCGGAAAGGACGGGCGCCGCGTTCGCGGGAGGGATGGAGGACTTTTCTGTTTACCTGCCCGAGAAAAAGCATCAGATAAAGGAATTTGTCTCGGGAAAAGAGGGAGATCTGCCGGAGCTGTTCTATGATCTTTCCGATGCTTCCGCGATCAACTATGAGGTCACGACCTACGAGAGCGTGTACGGAAAGGATGGCGCCAGAGGCTATGTGAATGAGGAGCTGGATGGGGATCTGACTATGCTTTTCCTTGCGGATTCCTTCGGCTATCCGATGGAGCCCTTTTTGCTGGAATATACAAAAGCGCTGCACATCGGCAGCGCCTACAGTCTGGAATCGATTACAGATCAGGTGTTATCGGAAGTAAAGCCGGACGCGGTGGTGATCTTAAAATATGCTCCGTTTCATCTGGGGAAGCCGGAATACTTTCAGATGGATGAATCGCTGAAGAGGTGATCCGGGTTCTGGCGCAGTGAAATACAATTCGGGCATCCGTTAAACGGTCCACTCGGATTCAGAGGCCCATTGACGTCTGATCGCCTCCTCCAGAGAGATCTTCTCCTCGATGGGCTGCATCAGGTATTCCCGAAGCTCCTGAATGCCCCGTCCCGTTACGGAATCCACTTCAAAGATCTTAAAGGCCCCCGCGTTTTCCAGCCAGAGCCTGGCCATCGGGATATTTGCCTTCGGAGAATCACATTTCGTCACGATTCCGATGAGCGGCCTGTTGATCGCGGTCGGAAGACCCCAGCCCAGAATGCTGTAGGGCTCGTCTGCCCCGCATAAAACACCCACCAGATCACTTTCAAAGGAGAAACAGGCGAGCGCGAGAGAGGCCTTCGTAAACTTGGATTCATAGCATTCACCGGGGGTATCGATGAAGATGTCCCAGGAATTCACATACTGGGTCTTGTCATAGTCGATATGATCGCCCTTCAGGGCCTGGATCAAGGTGGTCTTTCCCGCCTCACTCCGGCCGGCCAGATAGAGCTTTCTCACCTTCCTGCCGCCGATCTGCGCGGCCTGGGCGGTTCTTTTCGATTCTCTGTATTCTAATTCGTTGATCTCATTGGGACTCATGGACATATTGTAAAACCCTCATTCATCGTAAGTAAAAAAGCAATTGTGTCTCTGATATTAAAAGAAGCTATCGAATCATATCCGAAGGGAGCTCAATTCTTCGCAGATCACCCTGATCGTTTCTTCCCTGTGTTCTATCTCTTTTCGCAAAAGCAAAGTCAGGCTTTTCGGCTTATATATCACCGCATGGAAATATCACAGACCTTGAAATTCAGCGCGGAAGAGAAGTAATCCAGATTCTCCCGCATCGCGCTTTCCACATCGCTCCGTTTCCCCGTGATGATCAATGTCCCCTTGAAGCGGTCCATGAAGCCGATATCCACGCCGCCGGCCTTTACTGCCAGATCAGCCGCGATGATCACGGCCTCGGGAGGGGTGATATTGAAGATCCCCAGTGCTCCTTCGGGAAAGCTCCCCGCGTGGAAGCCGATATCCAGCGCCAGATTAATGAAAACGGAATCGTCGGGAGAACCCAGGATATGCGCAAAGGGAATCTCCTTTGCGGCAGTCGTGATCTGCACGGAACGGATCTGCGGCGCGCCGGCAGCCTTCGCTCTGGCGATCGCCTTTCCATAGACCTCATCAATAATCTCTGCAGCACTTTTTCTTGCTCTTGCCCTGATTGCCATCAGCACACCTCCACTGAAGCGGTAATTCCAAAATTGCATCGGGCATCTGCAAAGCAGAAAAAGCCTTCACCGGAAAAAACCCGATGCAGGAGTTTCATGGTTTTACCGTTTGGAAATGGGGCAGGAGACAAAACCCAGCGTATCATGGAAATACTCCACCACCTCTTTGATCGCGGCCTCCACGGAGGAAAGCTCTCCGGTGATGATCAGGGTGCCGGAGAAACGATCCGCAAAGCCCAGATAAACCTCAGCGGCCTTGACAGAGATATCAGACGCGATGACCACAGTCTCCGGAGGAGTCATATTCATGATGCCGATGGCGGAAGAGCGATAATCGATGTTTGGATTCAAGCCAAGCTTGGTGAAAACGATGGGTGCGGGACCGGCAATGATATGCGCCAGCGTGATTTCCTTCCCGGCAACCGTTTCCTGTACGATACGTACCTGCTCGTTGTTATTATCCATAAAAAACACCCCCAAGTTTCATTCTTTACAATTATAAAGTAGTATTTTGGAGATGTCAAAGGGTGAAAAGGGATAAATTAAGGTAAAATCTGAGCGCTGATGCTTTGTTCACTTGCCGGATGATTGCGGATATTACCCCGGTTGTGATATTCTGATAGCGTTTGTCTTATCATGCGGCTGCGCGGCTTTCGCATCGGATATCCTTCATCGATTTTTTGCACTTTTTTGTTCCTTTTCTGTAAACGGATCTGGAAAATGAAAGGAAGGCGTTTATGTCATCGGAAAGAGTCAGCTTCGGGTCAAGAATCGGTTTTATCCTGGTCAGCGCGGGCTGCGCGGTGGGGATCGGAAATGTATGGAAATTCCCCTATATGGCCGGATCAAACGGCGGGGCCGTGTTTGTCCTGTTTTATCTGCTTTTTCTGATCATATTGGGAATCCCGGTGCTTTCGATGGAGCTGGCCGTGGGCAGGGCGGGGAGAAAGAGCGCGGTGGGCGCTTACAAGGCACTGGAAAAGCCGGGCAGCTTCTGGCATCTCCACGGTTGGCTGTGCTATCTGGGCAATTTCATCCTGATGATGTACTATACCACCGTGTCGGGATGGATGCTGTCCTACATGGTAAAATTTGCCACAGGGCGCTTTTCGGGAATAAGCGGGGAAGAGGTTGCGGGCGTATTTACGGATATGCTGGGAAATCCCCTGGAAATGGGAAGCTTTATGGCGGTCACCGTCCTTGCGGGCTTCGGGATCTGCGCGCTTGGCGTCAGGAATGGTCTGGAAAAGGTAAGCACCATTATGATGGCCGGCCTGATCATGCTGATCCTTATCCTTGGGGTCAATAGTCTTTTGCTCCCGAAGGCGGCGGAGGGGCTGCGCTTTTATCTGTTTCCGGATTTCGGCAGGGCAATGGAGGCGGGGCTTGACCGGGTGATCACCGGGGCAATGAACCAGGCCTTTTTCACCCTGAGCCTGGGGATCGGCTCAATGGAGATCTTCGGCAGTTACATGTCAAAGGACAATACGCTTTTGGGTGAGGCCGCACGGATCACGGCTTTGGACACCTTTGTGGCGCTGATGGCCGGCCTGATCATTTTCCCGGCCTGTTTTTCCTTTGGCGTGGAACCTGACCAGGGACCTTCGCTGATCTTCATCACACTGCCGAGGATCTTTCTTGACATGTTCGGCGGACAGTTATGGGGAAGCCTGTTTTTCCTGTTCATGACCTTTGCCAGCTTTTCTACGGTAACAGCTGTTTTTGAAAACCTGATCGCTGCCCTGATGGATAATCTTGGCTGGAGCAGAAAAAAATCCGTTTTGGTCAACCTGGTCGCAGTCCTGATCTTAAGTCTGCCCTGTGTCTTCGGCTATAATCTCTTAAGCGGAATGACCTTTATCGGCGGGCGGGATGTGCTGGATTCTGAGGATTTCCTGGTAAGCAATCTGCTTTTGCCCGGAGGCTCTCTGATCTTTCTGCTTTTCTGCGTGACACGCTTCGGCTGGGGATTTAAACACTATCAGGAGGAAACCAATACAGGAAAGGGGATCAGGCTCCCCTCCGGCATAAAGCCCGTGTTTCAATTTGTGCTGCCGATCCTGATCCTGATCATTCTGATCGGCGGGCTGATCCCTCAGTGACCTTCCCCCCCGCCGGAAACAAGGAATGAAACCGCCGCGGCGGACGGGAAGTAATCATTCAGCCCCGGGCCACGCACTTGCTGCGTGG
>CAMOOZ010000307.1 GCA_946621895.1 uncultured Lachnospiraceae bacterium
AGTCCTGCCTTGTCTATGCAATGTCCCGATTTGTCTGAATTTAATCCCGGCTTGTCTGAATCACGTCCCGATCTGTCTAAAATTTGTCCTTGACAATCGAACCGGTTTACTATCTGAAAACCGTATTTTGAAAAAATTTACTTTTTCCTCTGATTTTCATTGAAAAAGTTTATTTTTCCCCGTGATTTTCATTGAAAAAATTTACGCTTTGGGATATTCTTCTATATTGAACAGATATCTGAATCCCATCGGCAAATCGGACATTTGCTTCGGGTTCCTCCGCTTCGCTTCGGAATAGAGGGAAGGTATGTAAAATCGAATCGATATTCGATTTTACATACCCGCATTTGTGCCGCAAGCGGCCCAAATCGCACCGATCCTATCAGAGAAATTGCATTCGCAATTTCTCTTCAGGCTGCCGCTTCGCGGCATGAGAGGAAGGATGAAAAAGGAAATCAGGCTGAATGGCTGGTGGCCTCCCTCACACTCCCGGGCAATCCCATCAGCGAGGAGGAGCGGAATGTGGATGCGGATCAGTATTCCAACGGGCGTCTCGGGATTTACAGCGCCTATCTTTCCCAGCTGAATCTTACGGGACATGCTGAGATGGGGGCGCTGCTTCCGGACGGCACACCGGCCGTGCATGCCCATAATATTTATTTGCAAATTGCCTTTGACCATGGTATACCTACGGGAGGATTATTTCTGATCCTGTGCCTGTTCGTTATATGGCAGGCATTCCGCTTCAGAGGAAGGAGCCTTCTGCCCTTCGCCCTCGGAGCGGCTTTTCTGGTTGGAGGGATGGCAGAGTGGATCTCCCATCTCTGTAACCCCCTGTGCTTTGCGTTTGTTTTCAGTACAGCTGCGCTGTTTGCTGATGGCGGGGCGGCAAAGGAGTAGCTGCCGAATGAAGTTCTGCATTAAAAAGTTTAATTTCCGGCTGCTGTACAGGCGGGCGGCGCTGATCATTTACGATCTGATCAGCGTACTGCTGGCCAGCTTTCTTGCGCTCTTTATCCGGTACAGTGACACGGGGATTGAATCCATTCCCGGGCATTTTCTGCAGACCGTGTGGATGACCATGCCGGCTGCCTGCGCGGTGACGCTGGCGGCCTATACCTTTTTCCGGCTTTACAGCTCCCTCTGGGCCTTTGCCGGCATCAATGAGATGCAGAACATTTTTGCGGCCAGCACCTCCTCTGCTGTTGTAATGAGTGTGGCGATCTGGCTGCTGGGGCTGCCCATTCCCCGCAGCTATGGCTTTCTCTACTGGCTGTTTTTGTTTCTCTGCACCATTATCAGCCGCTTTTCCTACCGTTTCCTGCGCAATCTGAGAAAAAAACAGCGAAATAAGAACAATTCCACCCAGGTGATGCTGATCGGCGCGGGAGAAGCCGGAAATGCGATCTTAAAGGAGATCATCACCAGCAATTATTCCACCATGGTGATCCGATGCCTGATCGATGATGATCCGGCAAAGCAGGGTCATTATATCCAGGGCGTAAAGGTGGTGGGCGGCAGGAGCGAGATCATCCGGGCCGCGGACCTTTATAATATCGATGAGATCATCATCGCGATCCCCAGCGCCTCCAGGCAGCGGCTGAAGGAGATCCTGGCGATCTGTCAGGAAACCGGCTGCAAGCTGCGCTCCCTCCCCGGGATCTATCAGCTGGTAAACGGCGAGGTGACTGTTTCCAAGCTGAAGGATGTGGAGGTGGAGGATCTGCTGGGCAGGGAACCCGTCCGGGGGGATATGGAGGCAATCCTGAACCAGGTGCGGGGGAAGAGGGTCCTGGTGACCGGGGGAGGAGGCTCCATCGGCTCCGAGCTCTGCCGTCAGATCGCAAGCCACGGACCTGCGCGGTTAATCATTTTTGACATCTATGAGAACTCGGCCTATGAGCTGGAGCAGGAGCTGAGAAGGAAGTATCCGGAGCTGGATCTGGTCACGCTGATCGGCTCCGTCCGCAATACGAAAAGGATGTTTTCCGTTTTCGACACTTACAGACCGGATATCGTTTACCACGCGGCAGCCCATAAGCATGTGCCCCTGATGGAGACAAGCCCCGGGGAGGCGGTCAAGAATAATGTGTTTGGCACATGGAAGACGGCGCAGGCCGCAGCCGATGCGGGGGCAAAGCGTTTCGTTTTGATCTCCACGGACAAGGCCGTCAACCCGACGAATATCATGGGCGCCTCCAAGCGGATCTGTGAGATGATCATCCAGGTCTTCAACCGGCATTACGACACGGAATTTGTGGCAGTGCGCTTCGGCAATGTGCTGGGCTCAAACGGCAGCGTGATCCCGCTGTTTAAAAAGCAGATCGAGGCCGGGGGACCGGTCACCGTTACCCATCCGGATATCATCCGGTATTTCATGACGATTCCGGAGGCGGTCTCACTGGTGCTGCAGGCGGGCGTATACGCGAAGGGCGGTGAGATCTTTGTGCTGGATATGGGGGAACCGGTGAGGATACTGGATCTGGCCAGGAATCTGATCCGGCTTTCCGGCTATAAGCCGGATGAGGATATTAAGATCGAGTTCACCGGGCTTCGTCCCGGAGAAAAGCTTTTTGAGGAGCTGATGATGGATGAGGAGGGCCTGCAGGCCACGGAGAATTCCCTGATCCATATTGGGCGTCCTATTGAATTTGACGAAATGGATTTTTTTGCGCAGCTGCATGAATTAAAGGAGCTGTCGGAGCAGGAGGATGGCGCGGAGGCGATCCGGGAGAAGATCCGTGAGATCGTGCCGACCTACACGCCCGGAAAACAGCTGCAGTGATTTTCACAGAGCCTTGTTCTGAGCCCTGTGACGGCGAGCAGGGAGGATGGGAAAATATGAATAAACGCATTTATCTCTCCAGCCCCACGATGCATGGGGAGGAGCAGGAATTTGTAAAGGAAGCCTTTGATACAAACTGGATCGCGCCCCTTGGCCCTCATGTGGACGCGTTTGAGAAGGAGATCTGCGCCTGCACGGGCGCGCCCTATGCGGCGGCGCTTTCCTCGGGAACGGCGGCGATCCATCTGGCGATGAAGCTTCTTGGCGTATCGGACGGGGATGTGGTCTTTTCCCAGAGCCTGACCTTTTCCGCCTCCTGCAATCCCGCGGCCTATGAGCGGGCGAAGCTCGTGTTCATCGACTCGGAGAAGGACACCTGGAACATGGACCCCGAAGCGCTGAAGCTGGCCTTTGAAAAATATCCGCATCCGAAGGCGCTGATTTATGTTCATCTGTACGGCACGCCTGCGAAAACGGAGGAGATCCTGAAGCTCTGCAGGGAGCATCAGG
Organism: uncultured Lachnospiraceae bacterium; assembly: GCA_946621895.1. The sequence continues at coordinate 3,296 of CAMOOZ010000307.1, forward strand.
TGCCGGTGATCGAGGATGCGGCGGAATCCCTCGGCGCATGGTACCACAGCGCCGCGCAGAAGGACACGGCATTGCCGCAGCAGGGCCTGCAGGATAAACAGGCACAGCCGCAGTCTTCCGTTTCAGGGAAAATGACAGGAACTGCCGGGGATTTCGGCATCTATTCCTTTAACGGAAATAAGATCATCACCACCTCCGGCGGCGGAATGCTCATCTCAGGGGATGAGGAGGCGATCAAAAAAGCCCGTTTTCTGGCCACCCAGGCAAGAGATCCCGCAAGGCATTACCAGCATTCGCAGATCGGGTATAATTACCGGATGAGCAATGTGCTGGCCGCCATCGGCAGGGGGCAGTTAAAGCATCTGGAGGAGCACCGCCTCCGGAAAAAGGCGATCTACGGGCAGTATAAGGAGGCCTTCCGGGATATCGAAGAGGTGAAGATGAATCCCTATGCGCCGGAGGATGAGCCGAATTTCTGGCTCTCCTGCATGACCCTTGAAAAAACGGATCCCCTGCGCATCATGGAAGCCCTTGACGGGGAGAATATTGAGAGCAGGCCGATCTGGAAACCGATGCACCTGCAGCCCGTCTATGCGGACGCGGACTTTTTTACGGCATTGCCGGGCGACAGACCTTCAGCGATCGTCCCGGGAAGGCCCTGGAGCAATGCGGAGGAGATCTTTGCAAAGGGACTCTGCCTGCCCTCGGATATCAAGAACACGCCGGAGGAAATGGAAAGAATCATCGGGATCATCCGGAAGGTGCTGGGAAAGTGATCCGCTTATCGGAGACGCGTTGATCTATCGGAAATTTATCAAAAGACTGCTGGATATCCTGATCTCGGGCTTTTTCCTGATTCTGCTTTCCCCGGTTTTTCTGCTGCTGATCCTGCTTGTCCGGATAAGGCTGGGAAGCCCTGTTTTCTTTCATCAGGACAGGCCGGGCTTAAATGAGAAGATATTCAGACTCTGCAAATTTCGCAGCATGACAGATGAGCGGGATGAAGCGGGAAAGCTGAAGCCGGATGCGGTAAGACTGACGAAATTCGGGAAATTTTTGCGCAGGACCAGCCTGGACGAGCTGCCCGAGCTCTGGAATATCTTTAAGGGCGACATGAGCCTGATCGGGCCGAGGCCGCTGCTCATCGAATACCTGCCCTGGTATACGGAGGAGGAAAAGCTGCGGCATACCGTGCGTCCCGGGCTTACGGGACTTGCCCAGGCAAGCGGCAGAAACTTTCTGGACTGGGATAACAGATTCAAAAAGGATGTGGAATATGTCCGGGGCTTAAGCTTCGGGATGGATCTGAGGGTGATCGGGCTGACGATCAAAACAGTGCTTTTCCCGGAAAATGTGGCGGAGGACACGAATGCCGCCGAGGGAAATTTCGCGGAGATCAGGAAAGAGCGCCTGCAGCGCTTCGGTACGCTGGAGAAGCCGAAGGATACGAACGATAAGGAACGACAAAAGCAAAGCACATAAAGGCGCGGAAAACATATGATGGAAGGATAGAGGGTCATGAATATACTGGTGCTTAGCGCGGGAACGAGAAATCTGGTACTGCGGTATTTCAAGAAGACAATGGATAAGGGGGACAAGCTCTTTGCCGCGGACTGCAGCCTCTACGCGCCGGCGCTTTTTGAGGCGGACGAATTCTTCAGGGTGCCGCGGCTTGATGAGGAGGGCTATCTGGAGGCCGTTCTGGGGCTCTGTGAAAGAAAGAAGGCGGATGCCGTTTTTTCTTTGATCGATCCGGAGCTTTCCGTGCTGGCAAAGCACAGGGAGGAGTTTCTGGAGCTGGGAACAACCCCGATCGTTTCGCCGTATGAACTGGTGGAAGACTGTCTGCATAAATCCCGGATGTTAAAGCGCGTGGAGGAAATGGGCTATCCCGTGGTGCAAAGCTTCACTTCCAGGATCCTTTTCCAGAGCGCCAGGGTGGCGGGCAGGATCGGCTTTCCCGTGTTTGTAAAGCCGGAGGACGGCAGCGCAAGCGTTGGCATAAATCTCGC
>CAMOOZ010000308.1 GCA_946621895.1 uncultured Lachnospiraceae bacterium
GCGGATCACCTTTTTCAGCGTTTCCGCAAGATATTCCTCATCCAGCACAGCGGCGGCGCCGCAGCGGATACCGGGCCGGCTTAGGGGATAGGAATTAAAGGGAAACTTCACATCCGAGAGCGCCCGGATCGCTTCTTCATGTCCGAAGGCCATGCCGATCCGCATGCCGGCCAGCGCTCTGGATTTGGAAAAGGTCTGCACGACCAGCAGATTTTCATATTCCGGCAGAAGGCTTAAGGCGCTGCAGGCCTTTCTGTCGTCCGCAAAATCAATATAGGCCTCATCAATGACCACAAGGCTGTCCGGGTTCTCCTCAAGGATCCGGCGGATCACCGAAAGCGGCTCCAGCACACCCGTGGGGGCGTTGGGATTCGGAAAGATGATCCCGGCGTTTTGCACCGCGTAATCCTCGGGTGCGATCCGAAAGCCCTCCCTGAGCGGGATCTCGCGAAAGGGGATAGCATAAAGCCCTGCCCATACGGGATAAAAGCTGTAGGTCAGCGAAGGAAAAAGGATGGGATCCCCTCCGCCGAAAAAGGTCTGGAACACGAAGCCCAGCACCTCATCCGAACCCACTCCCACAAAGATCTGTTCCTTTGGAAGCCCGTACACCGAGGAAAGGGCCTCCTTCAGCTCCGTCGCCTCGGGATCGGGATAGAGCGCAAGCTCCCCGGCCTGTATTCCCCGCAATGCCTCCGTCACTTTGGGTGATGGGGGGTAGGGGCATTCGTTCGTGTTCAGCTTGATGATCCGTTCGCCCCGGGGCTGTTCCCCGGGCGTATACGGGGCAACCCGCTTTACATTTCGCAGATAACTCATGGAAACCTCATGGTATTATGATATCGGGATCAAAACCCCGGATTCGTTCCCGTCGCCGTCAGACTCATGGCCAAGGGATTTGGTTTTGACCACGACATCACATTATTCACAGTCAAGACCTCGCATTACACAATGAAAACATCAAGATTTTTGCAGTATTATACCATATCATGCACGCAATGTGAAAAAAGCCGGCAGATATTGGTTGAGAAGGAAGGGCAAAGACAGCAGGGCGCCGTCAGCGAGCACGGTGAGCAGCAGGAAAAGCCGCCTCGCCGAAGGATAGAGATGCCTTGCAAACGGGCTTTTTGCGGCCGGGGTCACAAAGAGCAGGAGCACGGCTCCATAGAGTAAAAGCATAACGGGAAGGGGAAGCGATATGGTTCCCTCGCCTGTTTTTTCGATGCTGCCCTCCGAAAGGAATTCCACCGAGAAGGTCAGACCGCTCGCAAGCCAATTCCCGTACCTTTCCTCCAGCTCCTGCAGAAACGCCTCATCCTGCCTTCCGAAAACCGTCTCCGCCTCGTTTTTCAGGCTCTTTTCCACAATGTCCGGATAGAGGACGGAGAATACCGTTTCCATCGCGGCAGCGCCCTTTCCGGTAAACTGCGAATAAAGAAAGATCACCTGTTTCCCCGCTTCATCCGGAAAGAGGAACCCGCAGTCCGCCCTTCCGGAGGCCACGAGGGACTCGGCCTCCGCCTCATCGGAGGCAAAACGGAAATGAAAAACGCTATCCTGCTTTGCAGACAGCGCCTCCGCCTGCGGAGCGTCTCCCCAGAGCACGACCTCGGTGTTCTCCGCATAGGGCAGGAGCGTTCCCTGCAGGATCAGGAAAAACAGCAGCAGGAGAAGATCCGCCGCCCAGAGCGCCGGCCGCCTTATGGCGGAAAGAAAAATAACCCTTGCCCATACCAAAGCGCCGGTTATGCCGCTCCCATTTGACGGGGAAAGCTGCCGACGCATTTGGCCATCCGGCGCATCACAGTGATCCTCCCCGCATGCATTTCCCAAAGCCCGGGAAAAAGCAGGCTTTCTCCCGTCCCGGTCCCTGTCGGAGCAAGCGCGGCTCCCGGAAAACAGGCGTAGCTCCGGCGCTGCCTCCAGTGAGCCTGCCGCAAAAAAGACGGCGATCCAGAGAAGCTGCGGGAGAAGCGCCGGCAGGCCGGACAGCTCCGGGGAAACGGCATAAAGCAGCGACTTCTGCCAGAGCGCAGCCGGCAGAACGGCGCCAAAGGCGGCCACGGGCGCGGGAAGAAAGCTCCCCGGAATGGCGAGTCCCCCGATCAGGATCATTGAAGCCCCAAGCACGAGGATGGCAAGGATCCCCGTTTCCCGGCCGAAAAGACGATAACAGGCATCAGAGAACAGCACGCAGCCCAGCGCACAGAGAAAGAGCGCCGGCAGGATATCGATCATGCGAAATCGGATCGCGCGCAATGATGCAGGCAATCCGGCGGACAGCTCCGCAAACGAGGGGAATGCTGATCCGGACGAAGCATTCAGCACTGCGGGCTGCAGTCCGGCGAAAAAATCTGTTAACAGGGAGAAAAGGAGCAGAAGGGCAAAGGAGATGAACAGGCTCATCAGAAGGCTCAGGAAAAGCTTCGCGATCCTGGAAAGGATCCGCGGCAGGCCGTAGAGCACAAGCCGCTTCTCCAGCGCCAGCTCCTCTGCCGAATAGAAAAACGCGGGAAACGCGGAGGAAAGCAAAAGAAAAACGGTAAGGAAGGAGGAAAGATGCCAGGAGGAAAGGTCTGCTCCTTCCAGCGAATATGTCTCCCTTTCCGCAAAGACGCCCCCTCTGTTCAAGGCATCGAGGGTGAAACGGCGGGTGAGCTCCAGCTCCAGCTCCCGTCGCGTCATGCGTCCCCCATGGAGGCTGAAGGCATCCTCCGCGGCATAGATCCCGGCCTCCGCGGTGCCGATCAGGGAAGCCCCGTCGATCAGCAGCTCCTTAAAGAGTCCCGTCTGAAAGGGAGAGCTCTCCGGGATCAGCGCTCTGGCCGGCGTATTCACGCCGGTCATCACATCCCGATAAAAATGGGGCGGAAAAAAAATCAGCGCCTGCAGCTCTCCCGCCTTCAGCGCCCGTTCCGCCTCCTCCCTTTCCATCAGCCGAAGATCACAATACTGTTTTACGGAATCCATGGAGGAGGCGATGGTCTCAAAAAGCTTCAGCTCATCCTGCTCACCCTCCGAGACCAGCCCGATCACTGCCTTCGGCATGGAAAGCCGCCCCTGCAGCAGCAGATTCAGCCCGCAGAAGGCAAGTCCGAAAAACAGCGCCCCAAAGGCAGCGCCGCAAAGCAGCAGACCCAGTCGAAGAAAAAGATTTTTTCCCTCCAGTCTGACATACTGCAGGAAAACCCCCATGGGGCTTATCTCCCTGAGGAAAACCGGCAGCGGAGCAGCTCCGTTGCCCCGGTATCCAGGCAGAGGGGCTCCGTGGAGCCTCCCTTCAGATAGCAGATATCCTTTCCCGGGCCTTCCGCTGAGCCGGCCAGAAAGACCAGTTTCCCCTCGCCAAGATAGACGGCCTCTCCCGGGATGGCATTCTCCCTCAGCAGCGTATCGCCGAGATAAAGATCGGTCCGCCCGTTCCGCTCCGCATAATACCAGAGCCTGCCGCCATCCGCCCAGAGGATCTCTGAGGCTTCAAAAAGCTGTGAAGCCGAAGCGCCATCCTTTTCCAGGCTCAGTCTGACGATCCTGCCCGAAGCCTCCAGGCCCTTATCCGTGTCGTAAACCAGCGCACAGACGCTTCCGTCCGTTCCGTCTGCACAGACCCGTTCGATGACGGTATCCTCATCCAGGATCTGTCCGTAAACCTGACCTTCACCATAATAATGGGTGGATTCATTCAGGCGTTCGTGATAGACATCAAAGGTATATTTCAGCGTGCCGACGGAGGCCTCCGGCCAGGGGCTCCCTCCCCAGGGAAGCGGAGAGAAAAAGGCGTTATTCTCCGGCGCCTTAACGGAGGAGATCAGTTCGTTTTCCAGAATGGGCGTCACCCTGTCGCCCTTCTCCTCATACAGATAAAGAGAAGTCTCCCTGCTGTCCTTCCCGGCGTATTCCGTAAAGATGACACGGATGCCGTCGCTTTCCTTTGCCACGCAGAAGCAATCCTTCAGCTGGGAGGAGATGGTCTCCTCGTTTTTCCCCGCAGACCAGATGTAAAGCCTCCCGCCCTGCCCGTAAACGAAGCCGGAGAAATCCGGCGCATAGTAATAAAGATGATCCCATCGGGGCATCAGCCGGATCCGGTCCGTCTCCATCGCCGCGTCCTGCCGGTAAACCCTTTCCTGATCCCAGTAAACAAGCGTCTTCTGATCCGCGGAGAGCAGAAAGCCCTCGATCCCCCGCAGGATCCTTTCCTTTTTCCCCTGCGGATCCGCGCGGTACAGCGCACCCGCGGAGGTATAGGAATAGACAGCACCATCAGCGGCAAAGGCATAACGAACATCCTCTCCCACCTCTGTGAGCTTCTTTTCCCTGTCCTGCAGCTCCAGACAGTACAGTCTGCCCTGCGCCTCTCCCGTCCCGAGGAGATAGAGATACCTGGCGTCCGGGGAAAATGTCTCAGGCCTTAATCCCTTTGCATCGTCCTCCGCATTCAGCAGGCGCTCGGGGGCACCCCCGGAGGTCTTTGCCGCCATCAGCACCCCTTCCTCCGTCTGATAGAAAAGAAGCGGCGGCACTGAGGAGGCGCTTCCCCCGCCGGTAAGCAGCCGGAAAAGGAAGATCAGTATGATCAAAGCTGCCAGCGCCGCCACGGCCGCGGGGATATAACGGCGCAGCTGCCCGTATATCGCC
>CAMOOZ010000309.1 GCA_946621895.1 uncultured Lachnospiraceae bacterium
GTCCATGATGGCAAGCCTGGGGTTTAACAGGGAGCCTGCAGGAGTTGTGTCGGATGTGGAAGAAACTGGCGGTGATGATCAGTCTGCTGGAAGTGAAAGCGAAGCAAAGGAAACAGGAAAAGATGAAAATAAAGAAGAGACCGCTAACAAAACCGCGATCCCTTCAAAAATGTATGCAGGACAACCACCTACCACAGCATCTGTCCTGCAAAACAGGCACTAAGAAATAGGAGTTCTCTCCTGAAATCAAGCAGTTTTTGGGGCTTTCCGAAGCTTCGGAAAGCCCGCAAACAACGCAGAGGGTGGGAGTCGAACCCACGCACCGTTGCCGGCCTAGTGCATTTCGAGTGCACCCTCTTGACCACTTGAGTACCTCTGCAGATTGAAAAAGCCTGTTCTCCGGCACCTGCCCTCCGAAAGGGATTTTGAAAAAGGAGAGAACTACAGGAGAGAACAAAGCGTTTTCACAAAAATTAAATTATCAAAAGTTCAGTAAAATCAAGGCTCTGCCGTATCGGGTAGCCTGAAAAGCAATTAGTTTTCGAGTGCTCCCTCTTGGACCACTTGAGTATCCCTGCAGATTGAAAAAACCTTTTCTCCGGCATCTGCCCTCCGAAAGAGATTTTGAAAAAGGAGAGAACTACAGGAGAGAACAAGGCGTTTTCACTCCCCGCATTATACTCCATTCCCCTCTCTTGTGGCAAGTGAAAAAAGCCAGTATAATAGCATATACACTTTTTTGCATATGTATATATGCGAATATGCAAATACGCGTATATTCTTTTTGCGGCAGGTTCAATCATTCCCGGCGCGACTGGCCGGATTTTAACGGAGGTAGGGGGATGAAGGAAAAGATAAGACGGATCGGCATGCTGACCAGCGGCGGGGACTGCCAGGCCCTGAATGCTGCGATGCGCGGCGTGATCAAATGCATGGAAAACAGCGGCGAGCAGCTGGAGATCTACGGTTTTCTGAACGGCTATCAGGGGCTGATCTATTCCAAATTCAGGATGCTGACAGACCGGGATTTTTCCGGCATTCTGACCAGGGGAGGGACGATCCTGGGCACCTCGAGGACGCCCTTCAAGACCATCCGGGAGCCCGATGAGCAGGGGCTGGATAAGGTCGCCGCGATGAAGCAGAATTATTATAAGCTGCAGCTGGACTGCCTTGTGATCCTCGGCGGAAACGGCACGCATAAGACCGCGAATCTCTTAAGGGAGGAAGGCCTGAATATCATCACCCTGCCCAAGACGATCGACAATGATCTCTGGGGCACGGACATGACCTTCGGCTTTCAGTCTGCCGTGGATATCGCGACGACATGCATCGACATGATCCATACGGCGGCATCCTCTCACAGCAGGGTGTTCAGCGTGGAGGTGATGGGGCATAAGGTCGGCTGGCTTACCTTAAATGCCGGAATAGCCGGCGGAGCGGATATCATTCTGATCCCCGAGATTCCCTATGATATCGAAAGCATCGCGGAGGCGATCACGCAGCGGGAGGCAAACGGCAAGCATTTCACGATCATCGCCGCGGCGGAGGGGGCCATCTCCAAAGAGGCCGCGAAGATGTCGAAAAAGGAATTCAAAAAATATATCGCAAAAAGAAGCCATCCTTCCGTCTCCTATGAGATCGCGGAGCAGATCGCGGAAAGGACGGGGCATGAGGTGCGGGTGACCGTTCCCGGGCATACGCAGAGGGGCGGTTCCCCCTGTCCCTATGACAGGGTCTTTGCCTCCAGACTCGGCGCGGAGGCCGGCCTGCTGATCCTGAAGGAGGAATATGGCTTCATGGTGGGCTATCGCAACAGGGAGATCGTGAAGGTCCCTCTGGAGGAGGTGGCAGGAAAGCTGAAGGAGGTTTCCCCGGACGCCACTATCGTGAAGGAAGCAAGGGCGTTGGGAATCAGCTTTGGAGACTGAAAGATATCAGGCCTTTTACCGGCGCTTTCGCCCGGAGACCTTTTCCCAGGTAAGAGGACAGGAGGCCATTGTCACCACGCTGAAGAACCAGGTGAGCTCCGGAAGGGTGGGGCATGCCTATCTTTTCACCGGGACCAGGGGAACGGGAAAGACGACGGCCGCCAAAATCCTGGCGAGGGCAGTAAACTGTGAAAATCCCCAGGAGGGGGATCCCTGCGGGGAATGTGCAAGCTGCAGAAGGATCCTTGCCGGCAGCAGCCTGAATGTGGCCGAGATCGACGCGGCATCCAACAACGGCGTGGATTCCGTCAGGGAGCTGATCCAGGAGATGGCCTATCCTCCCGCTGAAGGGAGATACAGGGTCTATATCGTGGACGAGGTACACATGTTTTCCGTCAACGCGTTTAACGCGCTGTTAAAAAGCCTTGAGGAGCCCCCGTCCTATGTGATCTTCATCCTGGCCACCACAGAGCCTCACAAGATTCCCATCACGATCCTTTCCCGCTGCCAGCGGTTTGATTTCCGCAGGATCACGAGGGAGGTGATCAGCGATCAGCTTTCGATGATCACGGAGAAGGAAGGGATCCCGATGGAAAAACGGGCGCTGGATTATCTGGCGGGGCTTGGCGACGGGTCGATGCGGGATGCCTTAAGCCTCCTGGAAAGATGCGTGAATTACCATGGCGGAAAATCCCTGACCTATGAGATGGTCCTGGAGGTGCTTGGCTCCTCGGATTCGTCCTTCAGCGCCGGCCTTTTTCGCGCGGTTTGCGATGGAGACGCGGGTGAGTGCATGAAGCTTCTGGAGAAGCGCCTGTATGCCGGCGGCGAGATCAGACAGCTTGTCCAGGATCTGCTGTCCTGGCTCAGAAATCTCATGCTGTATCTCGCTGCCGGAGAGAATGTCCGGGAGATGATCGATCTGGGCGAGGAGAATTATCAGCAGCTGAAGCAGGATGCGGTGCTTACCTCGCTGCCGGAGCTTATCCGGTATATCCGGATCCTCAGCGCGCTCTCGGATGATCTGCGCTTTTCCACACAGAAAAGGGTGAGCCTTGAGCTTGCGCTGATCAGGCTTTGCATGCCGGAGATGGAGCAGGATGGTTCCGGGATGGCCGGCAGGATGCGGAAGCTGGAGCGCAGGCTTGCGGAGCTGGAAAAAGCGCCGAGGCTTCCTGCCGGGAATCGCGGCATGCAGACGGCCGCGGCACAGCCGGAAAACGCAGCGGGGGATCTGCCGGCAAAGGAGAAAAAGGCATTGCCGCCTGCCCTCCCGGAGACGGTCAGAAAGCTTGCGCAGGACTGGGACCGGGTGGTGGAAAAGCTTCCCACCCCCCTCCGGCATTATATGAGCAGGGGGACACCCGGGATAGACGGAACAGGACAGCTTACGCTGGCGCTGCCGGAAAAGAGCATTGAGCTTACGGCGCTGGAGAAGAAAAAAGAGGAGGCGGAGGAAGAGCTTGCCGTCATTCTCGGCGAAAAGCCGGCGCTTAAGCTGATCGCGCTGCCCGAGGAAAAGGAACCGGAGGGCTTTACCTCGCTCGAGGAGGTGAAGGAGCTGATCCTTTCTGCGGGAGGCTCCCTTGAGGGGATAGAATTTACTACTGAGGATGAAACCGAGTAGGGAAGGATTTGTCCGCACCCTGCCTGCCGACGGGTTGCTGACCACGAAAAAACAGTAAGCCATCCGGGAAACAGGCCGACAAAGGCGTATAAGCGATTATTCGACAGATCCGTACTACGATGACTGACGATAACAGAGCCGCATGGAAACAGAGACAGGCAGATCATAATGTTATTCATTTACAGAGCCTTACTGTAAAAAGGAGAAAGAGATGGCAAGAAGAGGAGGCTTTCCCGGCGGCGGCATGCCGGGGAATATGAACAATCTGATGAAGCAGGCCCAGCGGATGCAGAAGAAGCTGGAGGAGGGCCAGAAGGCGCTCGCGGAAAAGGAATTCAGGGCCACCTCCGGCGGAGGAGCCGTTGAGGTGGTCATGACCGGGGAAAAGAAGCTGAAGGAGATCAGGATATCTCCCGAAGCGGCGGATCCGGAGGAGATCGAATTGCTGGAGGAAATGCTTGTGACCGCGTTTAACGACGCCATGGGGCAGGTGGATGCCGAGAGCGAGGCGCTGATGGGCGGCATGGGAGGCCTCGGAGGGCTGCCCTTTTAATGGAGGCCTATAGCGGCAGGCTGAAGCAGCTGATGGAAGAGCTTTCCTTTCTTCCCGGGATCGGGAAAAGAAGCGCCGAGCGGATGGCTTTTTTTTTGTTGGGGCTGCCGAAGGAAAGGGTGAAAAGGCTGGCCGATGTTCTGCTGGAGGCCAGGGAAAGGATCCGGCTCTGCAAAAGCTGCCAGACCTTTTGTGATGAGGAGCTTTGTCCGGTCTGCGCCGATCCCGCCAGAAATAAAAAGCAGATCATGGTGGTGGAGACGCCCCGGGATATGGCGGCCTATGAAAAGACCGGCCGTTTTGAGGGCGTTTATCATGTGCTCCATGGCGCGATCTCCCCGATGCTGGGCGTGGGACCGAAGGATATCCGTTTAAAGGAGCTGATCGAAAGGCTTGAAGGCGAGGTGGATGA
>CAMOOZ010000310.1 GCA_946621895.1 uncultured Lachnospiraceae bacterium
ATATCCGTCACACCCGGCTCACCCTTCGTGATCGCTCCGGTCTTATCCAGTGCCACGGCGCTGATCCTGCCTGTTTCCTCCAGGGAAGCGGCGGGCTTGAAGAGAATGCCGTTTTTCGCGCCAACCCCGTTTCCAACCATGATCGCCACCGGCGTGGCAAGCCCCAGCGCGCAAGGGCAGCTGATCACAAGGACGGAGATCGCCCGGGCAAGGGAGAAGCCCACTGTTTCCCCGATCAGCATCCAGACAATGAAGGTGAGGGCCGCGATCCCGATCACCGCCGGCACGAATATGCCGGAAACGGTGTCCGCGATCTTCGCGATGGGCGCCTTTGTCTGCGCGGCGTCCGAAACCATCCGGATGATCTGCGAAAGCGTCGTGTCCTCGCCCACACGGGTGGCGCGGCAGGTCAGAAACCCGGACTGGTTTAATGTCGCGGCGGAGACGCTGTCCCCCTTCTCCTTGTCCACGGGGATGCTCTCGCCGGTCAGCGCGGCTTCGTTTACGGCGCTTACGCCCTCCTCCACCACGCCGTCCACGGGAATGCTCTCCCCGGGCCTTACGACAAAAAGATCCCCCTGCTTCACCTGTGCGATCGGAACGGTTTCCTCCTTTCCGTCCCTTAAGAGCACCGCGGTCTGGGGTGCCAGCTTCATCAGACCCTTTAACGCGTCCGTTGTGCGGCCCTTCGAGCGGGCCTCCAGCATTTTGCCCACGGTGATCAGCGTCAGGATCATCGCCGCGGACTCAAAATAGAATTCCTCCATCCAGGGCTTCATCGCCTCCGGAGTCTTCTCCGCGGACATCGCGAAAAGTGCAAAAACACTGTAGCCGAAGGCGGCGGCAGCGCCCAGCGCCACCAGAGCATCCATGTTCGGTGCCAGATGGAGCATGGATCTTACCCCGTTTACAAAAAATTTCTGGTTGAGCACCATGACCGCCATGGTCAAAAGCAGCTGGATAAGCCCCATCGCGATGTGGTTGCCCTCAAAAAAAGGCGGCAGGGGAAAGCCCCACATCATATGTCCCATGGAAAAATACATCAGCACGAGAAGAAAGGCGAGGGAAGCCAGAAGCCTGCGCAAAAGCGCGGGGGTCTCCCTGTCCCTTAATGCCTCCTCAGACGCATGGTTCATCGGCGATGCGCCCGGCGAAGCCGCGTCGGCGGACGCTCCGCCCCTTTCGGGGGACGCGCCGTAGCCAGCCTCCTCCACGGCCCTGATCACGGCCTCCGGGGAGGCGCTTCCCTCCACGCCCATCGAGTTTGTCAGCAGGCTTACGGCGCAGCTCTCCACGCCCTCCACCTTTCCCACCGCTTTTTCGATCCGGGCCGCGCAGGCCGCGCAGCTCATTCCCGTGACTTCATATTTGGTCATCAATCCTCCTTCACCCGATGATCTTCTGCAGCATATCCAGAAATTCCTTCGTTTTTTCCTCTCCTCCGCCCTTTTTCAGATCCTCTGCCACCTGATGCTCGAGATGATCCTCCATCACCACCCGGCAGAAGCTTTTTAACGCGGCGACCAAAGAGATGCCCTGCACCACCAGATCCACGCAGTAGCGGTCGTTTTCCACCATCTGCCGCACGCCCTTGATCTGGCCCTCCATCCGGGAAAGCCTGGTGATCAGGTTCTTTTTTACTTCATTATCCCTGGCCTCCGTCAGCTTGCTGTAGTCATCCGATATGCCAAGGCCCATGTCTTTGGCAAACAGCGTGTTCTCCTGCTCCTTCGTCCCGGCCGTTTTCGCCGGGGCAAGCTTTTCCGCCGTTTTTCTGCCCTTTCTTTCCGCCACGATCTCCTCCTTCTCCTTCTCATCGGGAAGCTGTCTCCTGTAAACAGCTCCTAAAGCCCCACTCCCGCATTATTACAAAAAAGAAGCTATAATTCAAGCGCGGGTGTCTGCACGATTTATCCGTTTCCTGTTCTGTGGTATGATAAGGATGATTCGCGCGGAACGATCCGGGGATCACTTTTTGAGCGGAAAGGACCCGCGCATTATTAATTGGATCAACTTGCACCATTAATTTATGCGTGGGTCCTAAATCACAGTTCCTTATGACAGGAATATGCCCATCGGAAAGGGGGAGTATCTGATGAAAACAAAGCTGCTGGAGCTTTTTGCGAAAACCTGGGGCGACGCGGAAGGGGCGCGGGTGTTTTTCGCGCCCGGCAGGGTGAACCTGATCGGTGATCATACCGATTATAACGGCGGACATGTGTTTCCCGGGGCGCTGACCATCGGGACCTATGCCGCGGTGCGGAAAAGAGAGGACAATGTGCTCCGTTTCTTTTCGGAAAACTTCCCTGAGGAGGGGATCATCGAGACCACGCTGGAGGAGATCGATCCGTCGAAGCGCCTTGGCTGGGTGGACTATGTCAGAGGCGTGATCTGGGCCTTCGGGGAAAAGGGAATGAAGGCGGACAAGGGCATGGATATCGCGATCTACGGCAATATCCCCGCGGGAAGCGGCCTTTCCTCTTCCGCCTCCCTCGAAGTGCTCACCGGCTTTTTCCTTCGGGCCCTCTTCGGTTTTACGCCCACGAACACGGAGATCGCCCTTTTGGGGCAGCGGGCGGAAAACGGTTTCTGCGGGATGAACTGCGGGATCATGGATCAGTTTACCTCCGCGATGGGAAAGAAGGATCATGCGATCCTTTTGGACACGGCCACGCTGGAATATGAATACGCCCCGCTTGTCCTGGAGGGGATCAGCCTTGTGGTCACGAACAGCAATGTGAAGCACAGTCTCGTGACCTCCGCCTACAACGAGCGGCGCGCGCAGAGCGAGGCCGCCCTGAAAAAGCTGCAGACCGTGGCGGACATCAAAACCCTCGGGGATCTGACCGTGGAGCAGTTCGAACGGATAAAGGATGTGCTGACAGACGATGTCGAGCTTCGCAGAGCCAGGCATGCCGTGTCCGAAAACGAGCGGGTGGTAACGGCGGCAAAGGCCTTAAAGGACGGCGACCTGGCCCTTTTCGGCCGGCTGATGAACGAGTCCCATGCCTCCCTCAGAGATGATTACGAGACCTCCTGCCCGGAGATGGACATCCTCGTGGCCGAAGCGATCAAGCTCCCGGGGGTTTTGGGCTCCCGGATCACTGGCGGCGGCTTCGGCGGCTGCTCCGATTCCCTGGTGAAAAACGAGGCGCTGGAGAGCTTTAAGACCGCCCTCGCTGCGGTTTATCAGGAAAAGACCGGGCTTACTCCCGATTTTTATGTGGTGAGCCTCGGGGACGGCCCCGCCGAGCTCTGAGCGGATCAGCGGATCAGCCCGCGCAGGCACGGCGCACGCTCCCCGTCCTTATCGCGCAGGCTGCTTCCGGGCGCTTCCAAAGGCACCGGCAGGCGGACCTCGCCCGGGCCGTACGATCACTCGGACTGGCCTGACATTGCCCGTTCTGACTGCGCCTGCGGCAACCGGCAGGCGGTCCTCGCCCGGGCTGTACGATCACTCGGGCCGGCCTGACATTGCCCGTTCTTCCTGCGCCTTCGGCAACTGGCAGGCGGTCCTCGCCCGGGCTGCTGCTACTCCCTCAGCGCTTCCGGCGGTCGTGGCGCTGTGTGATATAACCGAATTTCTCCTGCTCCTCCAGCTCCGAAAGCGTCAGGAGGAGCAGGTTCAGAAATTCCCTGGCCGTATCCTGCCTGTTCTCGCAGCGGTATCCCAATACGGCATCGCAGGAGATGTGATAAAGCTTTGCCAGACCGATCACCACATCGCTCATCAGACAGCGATCGCTGTTTTCCAGGCGGGAATAGGTGGCCTGATCCAAATGCAGGGCCTCAGCCACCTCCTTCTGGCTTAAATGATGATGTTTTCTGAGCTCCTTTAAGCGGTGCATCCGTTACCTCGCCATGGTCTGCCCGATGCCCGCAGACCGCCGGCCTGGCGTTTAACGGGTGTGGGCCAGATACTTCATTAAAAATGATGTTACACTATCCTTGGAATACAACTTATGCAGATTTGGCATAAAATCAGCCGATTTTATGCAAATGATACGATTTTCATCAAACGAATATTTATCCACACAACAGAATGTAGTAATATATTATTTTTTATCACAATCCGTTATGACAAAGAAAACAAAGGAACTGCTGGCGCTGCTGGATATGCATTACGGCACTGAGGTGGAGTGCTCGCTGGACTATCAGAGTCCGCTGGAGCTGCTGATCGCAACTATCCTGAGCGCGCAGTGCACCGACGCAAGAGTGAATATCGTCACAAAGGACCTGTTTCGGAAATATCCGGATGCTGAAGCCTTTGCCCGGGCTTCACTGCCCGAGCTGGAACAGGATATCCACTCCACGGGCTTTTATAAGAACAAAGCGAAAAACATCATCGGCTGCTGCAAAAGGCTTCTGGAGGAATTTGGCGGAGAGGTGCCGAAGGAGCTTGAGGAGCTGACCTCCCTTCCGGGCGTCGGAAGGAAGACTGCGAATGTGATCCGGAGCCATATCTTCAATGAGCCCTCGGTGGTCGTGGACACGCATGTGGGCAGGATCTCCCGCAGGCTGGGGCTGACAAAAGAGGAGGATCCGGAGAAGGTGGAATTTGCGCTGATGAAAAAGCTGCCGAAGGATCACTGGAGCCTCTGGAACACGCAGCTGATCCGCCTCG
>CAMOOZ010000311.1 GCA_946621895.1 uncultured Lachnospiraceae bacterium
ATGGTCACATTCACGGCCTCCTGCGAGAGGGTTCCGTCCTCCATGAAGCTGCGCTTGAGCACCTGCGTTTCCTCGTTAAAGTTCTCGAATACATAATCCTTCGGGATCAGATAGAATTCCTTTTCCACCAGGGCGGATTTCGGAACCTTCAAGCCCCTGGTCTCATCCAGGATCAGCTCCACCTCCAGAAAACGGTCTCTGCAGAAAATGATCATGGAGTTTGTGAAGGACAGCTCTGCGAAGATATGCTCCTCATCCTGACGGAAAACGGACACCTTCCCCATGATCTCATCCTGGTTTTTCAGGAAACGGACACGGACATATTCCGCTTCTTCAAGACGCGCCGCCTTTTCCTCATCCACCTGGATCACCAGCGACCAGTCTTCGCTCGTGCATTCCTTATAGATCGGGTCTCCGTTGGAGATCATGTCCCCATTGTAAAACTGCCTGCGTTCATAGCTTTCACGGTCGAAATGCTCAGCGGTGACCTGGATCGGGGCAAGCTCCTCATAGCCATCGGTGGAATAGATCACGATCCCGGGCTCCGAAGCGTAGGCAAAGCCCACCAGGCTGCTGCCGGCCGCGTTCAGATTGCCGATCCCTTCCATCAAAGAGGCGGTGGTCAGCTTCTGGACATTGCTCTCCATATTCGCCCTGAAATCGTAGACCGTGTCAAAGGCACCGGGGGTAAAGGTGGAGGCAAACTGAATGATATCCTCCCGAATGGCAGAAAGATCCTCGTTTTTCAGCTTGTTTTCCCCGTAATCTCCCTGAGAGACATAGTCCTTCAGCCGCCCGGACTCATCCACGGCATAGACGAGGTTTCCGGTGGCCACCTTCTCTCCCTCCGGCGCGTAATAGTTCAGATAACCGGAAAGGGAGGAGTAAAAAATCTTCTCCTCCCTGAGGGCAATCCCTGAAAATATGTTGTTGGTTGAAAGGGAACCTTCCCGAACCTGATAACCTGCGATCTGCCGCGTGTTGAAATACTGAAAGGTCACAAACCCGAGATACAGCAGGATCGAACCAAAGAGCAGAATGCCGATCAGCAGGGTACCCTGCGCGTTTCGGGCCCGTGAGTCCCGGGAATCTGCTTTCATCCGGGGGTCAAAGCGCCGCGATCACCTGAGGGGTGAACTCCTCCGGAAGCTCATCAGCGCTCATGGACATGCTCAGAATGAAATCCACATCAAACTTCTCACTAAGCTGCTTCAGTCTGTTCAAGGGCCCGGACAGCTCCTTTCCCTCCAGATGGGAAATCTTCAGAAAGCTGTCCAGATACATTTGTTCCAAATCGTGATCCTGGGAAATGATGCCGGTAAGAAAGCCTAAGAATTCGTCGCCGTTTGTGAGATCATAATCCGTTACATTGATCAGGCGGATCCGGTTGTTCAGCTCAAACATGTGCTTGGTGCTTTTGTCCAGATAAACGATATTGCCGGATGCGCTCTTCACCTCGGTATTTACCTTGTCCAAAAGCAGCTTAGTCTTTCCCTTTCCCTTTTCCCCCACGATGAAACTTACCATTTACGGCACCTCCTGTCGTCTGATTGGATGAATAGTTCTTATGGCTTAAGTATACTTTATCAGGGTAAAAAACACAAGGGAAGAAAACGAAGGGATTGTCTGAAAACGCATGAAAAACGGGAATGCAGCACAGACTGACCAGGTCGGTCAGCCTGCGTAAACCGCATCCAGCAGCCCATTCATGTCCTGATACAGGGATTCGGCGGATTCCGCGGAAAGGATCACGGAGATATAGGGATTTCCTGCCGTGTCTCTGGAATAAAGGATCAGGCAGTGTCCTGCGGCCGCGGTGGTGCCGGTTTTCCCTCCCAGCACGGTGATCCCGGGAGGCGGACTCTGTTTTCCGGTCAGATATCCGTTTGTATTGTCGCAGGAGAATTCCTTTTCCTGCCCTGCCGCATTATGATAGACCGTGGAATAGGACGGCATCGCGATGATCTCATTGAACAGATCATATTTGACGGCTTCATTGAAGATCAGATACAGATCATAGGGTGTGGTCATATGATCCTCCGCCGTCAGCCCGTTGGGATTGGAAAAATGCGTGGCGGTGGCGCCCAGCGCCCGGGCTTCTTCATTCATTCTTTCGCAGAAGGCCTCCACTGACCCGGAGACGCCCTCGGCGATCATGACGGCCGCGTCATTGGCGGAATAAAGCAGCAGGATATGAAGGGCCTGATCCAGCGTCATCGTGTCCCCTTCATTGATCTTCGCCAGCTGCGCCCCCCGTTCCTGCACCTTCACATTGGGACCGGCGGTGAGGAGCCTCGTGGTGTCTGCGTCCTTTAATGCGACGAGGGCGGTCATCACCTTTGTCAGGGAAGCCGGATGCAGCGGGGAAAAGAGGTTTTTCCCGTAAAGGATCTTTTTTCCGGCAAGATCAAACATGCCGGCGCCGTCCACCTCCGGATCCTCTTCCACGCCGCCCCCGGAGACATTCGCCTCACCCACGCAGAGCTCCGCGGCAAAGGGGGTCACAAAGGCCGCCTCATGCAGCTCACTGTTGATATTGAAATTCATTCCCGGCAGATCCGTGGAATAGGCCGCCGGTGCCGTGCCGAAGCCGCAGCCGGACAGCAGAAGGGCGTTTCCCAGGAGCAGGGAAAGCGGGACAAACAGACGCTTTTTAATGATAGATCTCACGCCACTCAAAATCTCCTCGATCCAGGGAACGGATCAGCAGCTCCGCCGTGGCAAGATTGGTTGCCAGCGGGATATTGTGATTGTCGCATTGCTGGAAAATATTGATCGTGGAGGGCTCCTCCGGACCGACGGTGAGCGGATCCCGTAAAAAGATCACCAGATCCGCCTCATTATTCTCAATCTGAGCCCCAAGCTGCTGCATGCCGCCGAGATGACCGGCCAGATACTTATGGATGTTCAGATTGGTCACTTCCTCGATCAGCCTGCCGGTGGTGGCGGTGGAAAACAGCTCGTGTTTACTTAAGATCCCACGATAGGCGATGCAGAAATTCTGCATCAGTGTTTTTTTTGCATTGTGTGCGGTCAAGGCAATTCTCATTATACCCCACCCCCCGGGGTTGCGCTTCAGGCGCCCCAATGTGAATTTCCGTTTTCAGGATTCAGTCCCTGATCTTTTCCTTCCGCTGCAGGCTGACATTCAGGACAAAGCCCATTCCGATGAACAGGCTGACGAGCGAGGTCAGCCCGTAACTGACAAAGGGCAGGGGCAGTCCCGTGTTGGGGATAAGGAATGTGGCCACTCCGATGTTGATAAAGCTCTGAAAAGCCACCTCTATCCCGATGCCGGCGCAGATCACCGCTCCGGAAATATCCCTGCTGCGCATCCCCACGAGAAAGCACTCGATGGAGATCAGGAAGAGCAGGACGATGGTGGTGCATGTTCCGGCAAAGCCGAATTCTTCGCCGATGCAGTCAAAGAATACATAGATATTATCCGGATAGGATTCGCCGGCGGCCATGGTCTCAAAGTGGGTTAGAGTATCTTCGTCGGCAAATGAGCAGAGGTTTCTGCTCATGTAGGAGTTGTTTAAGGTGAGGCCGTATTTTAGTCCGTAGATCTCGAACTCAACCGAGGTCTTGCCATCCTCATACAGACCGTATTCCGTGGGTGGATAAAAGATGATGTGGCTTTTTTCTTTTCCAAGCTCATCCCACATGGGATCCGTAAGTGTGCTCTGATAGGGCTTTATAACCGAAAATGCCTCGTGCTTTTCGATAAAGCCCGGAGTCAGGTCAAAAAGCTGGAGTAAAACTGTGGAAAGCAGCATAAGATATATGACGTATACGGAGGGCCTTTTATCACGTGTGCTTAAAAGCCTGCCTACTGCAAAAAGGGTCA
>CAMOOZ010000312.1 GCA_946621895.1 uncultured Lachnospiraceae bacterium
AATTTTTCCAAGAACCATTATTAAGCCGTTTCATGCACTCACTTGCCGCTTTTCTCTGCGTATACGATATGCGTTTTTTAATGCGTCAATCCGTCGCATATCGATCAAGGAACTGATCCTTGCTGCCAGACATAATAAGCCGATGAGTTGGCCATTCCGCTCATCGCCAAAGGCGATGAGATCCGCTCTCTGCGGCGGCCAAATCCTGCAATCCGAATATATTGCCCGCAGCCACGCAGCAAGTGCATGGCTCGGTGCTGAACTGTAACGCCAATGATTCTTCCGCTTAAGCCCCTCCTCGACAAAGAATAGACATCCGCCGAGCAGCTGTGATACAATTCACCTGTTTATAGGACTTTCAGCAGCAAAATTCCATTTGCCGCCAGTCGCATCAGTTATAATCGGAGCAAACAGGCACCACCTATGATGAACAGAATTGAAGAAGCAATCATCTACGCCACGATCATGCATTCCGGGAAAGTGCGCAAATTCGGGAACAAACCGTTCATTTTGCATCCACTGGAGGTGGCGCAGATCTTATCCACCCTGACAGACGACGAAGAGGTGATCGTCGCCGGGATCCTGCACGATGTTGTGGAGGAGACGGACGGGACGCTGGATGAAGTGGAAAAGCGCTTCGGAAAGCGGGTGGCGATGCTTGTTTCCTCCGAAACCGAAAGCAAATTCCCCGGGGAGGACCCGTCCTCCACCTGGAAGCGGAGAAAGGAGGGCTCTCTTCGGGTTCTGCAAAACAGCGAGGATACAGGCGTAAAGATGGTCTGGCTTGCCGATAAGCTGGCAAACATCCGTTCCCTGGCCGGACTTTTTGCGGAAAAGGGGGAAGCCTTCTGGCAGGAGCTGCATCAGAAGGATCCGGAGGTACACCGCTGGTATTACCTGAAGGTTGCCGAGCTTTTGGAGATCTCGCTGAACCGGACAGCCGCATTCAAGGAATATATCCAGCACCTCAACTTTATCTGGCCGGGCTCCTTTGATTCGGAAAAGACAAAATACAAAAAATACCGCGAGATCTCCATTGATGGTTGCGAGATCATCGGGCGCGGCGCCAAAGGGGATGTATACCGCTACGATGAAGAGCTGATCATAAAGGTATTCAATCAAAACAATACCTTTAAGGATGTGGAAAGGGAGATCGCATTAGGCCGTATGGCCTTCATCATGGGGGTTCCCACCGCGATCTCCTTCGGGATCGTGTCCGTCGGGCAGCGGTACGGCGCGATGTATGAGCTGGTGGATGCGGAAACGATCTCCGGCTGCATTGCAAAAAGTCCCGGGCAGGTAAAACGGTATGCGCTGATCATGGCAGACCTGGCAAAAACGCTGCATGCGATCGATGTTCCCGAAGGCGAGGGGATCCCGGAGGCGGCGGAAAGACTGCGGGACTACATCCGGACGGGAGCCGCATATGCGGACGAAGAGCTCGCCGCAAAGTGCATGCAGCTTGTCGACGCTCTGCCCGCGTCCGGAAGGCTTATCCACGGAGATTTTCATACCGGGAATGTTTTCCTTCATCAGGGAGAGCCGCTGCTCATCGATATGGACAGGATATCCAGGGGAAATCCCTTTGTAGAGCTCTGTGATCTGTATTACTTCTATATCATATTGGGGGAAGAGGATCCGTCCGTTGTGGAAAAATTCATGGGCTTTTCCTATCAGACCGCCTGCGCCTTTTTCCGGGAGTTTCTGCAGTCCTATCTGGAAACAGAGGACGAAATCAGGCTCAGAGAGGTCACCGAAAAGCTGTCTTTCATCGGTTATCTCAGGGCGATCCACAGATTATACAAAAAGGAGCCGTTGACTGAAGAAAAGCGGGAGGAGATAACGCGATATCTGAAAAAGGTCAAAGAGCTATCGGAGCAGCTGGATTCACTGGAGCTGCACTTATGAAAAAGATAAGACCCTGTAATTGTGTTGTCCCGCGGAAGGGCGGGAGGATGGAGAAGCAATATGAAGATTACAGGTTTTTGCGCGATGATCGTGACAAGGGACCCCGAGGCGGCAATGAAGGTGTTCGAGGCGCTGGGCTTTGAGCGGCGGCATACGAAAACAGGCATTGAAGAGGGACGGGTCACAAATTACAACATGAAGGACGCCAACGGCTTCCGCATCAATATTGTGCACTCGGAAAAGGTTGAGCAGGATGTGCAGGGCATCACAATGAATGTGGACAATTTCCAGGAGGCATATGACTTCCTGACGGAACGTGGTTTTACAAATCCCCGTGGAGACAAGGTAACGGATACAGGCTCTTCAAAAGCAACCATGCTGGATGCACCCTCCGGATTTGCCGTTACCATCTCACAGCATATCAAAAAAGAGGACAGCGAGTAACGCAGCATTCATGGAGGGATGCACCGTCAGATCTCTGACATTTGCCTTGCGGTTCCTTCGCTTCGCTTCGGAATGGAGGAAAAATGAGACTGCTGGTAGCAGAAGACGACGAGGATCTGAATCAGATCATCGTAAAAAAGCTGAGCGCCGAGGGCCACGCGGTGGACGGTTGCCTGAACGGACAGGAGGCGCTGGACTATATGGAGGGCGTCCGGTACGACGCGGTGATCATGGACATCATGATGCCGGTGCTGGACGGTCTGGAAACAATACGCC
The DNA here is from genome assembly GCA_946621895.1 of uncultured Lachnospiraceae bacterium. Next base: position 2,629 of record CAMOOZ010000312.1, read on the forward strand.
TCCTGCGCAAAAGGGGGGATCTGACTCCCGTGATCTTTCTGACCGCGAAGGACACCGTGGCGGACAAGGTGACGGGGCTTGATCTGGGGGCTAACGACTATGTCGTAAAGCCCTTTTCCTTTGATGAGCTGACAGCGCGGATCCGCGCCGTCACGAGGACCGTTGTCGGAATCCCGACCAATCGTTATACCCTGGCGGATCTTGTGCTGGATTCAGACACACACGAGGTGAGGCGGGGCGATAAGCCGATCCTTTTGACCGCCAGGGAATATATGCTGCTTGAATATCTTATCCGCAATAAAAACAAGGTGCTCTCCCGGCAGAAGATCGAGGACAGCGTCTGGAATTATGATTATGAGGGCGGCACGAATGTGGTGGATGTCTATATCAGCTATCTCAGAAAGAAGATCGATGAAGGCTTTTCTCCAAAGCTGATCCATACCGTTCACGGCATCGGATACTGCCTGAAGGATGATTCCTCCGCAATCGGGTCACCAGACAAATGAAAAAGCTCTCTATCAGACTGAAGCTCACCCTGTGGTTTATCCTTTTCATGCTGCTGCTCGCCGGCATTCTGCTTGGCTTTGTTTTTTTTGTGCTGAATTCGGAAACCCGCCGTCACCTGGAAAACACGCTGGTCTCAAGGGTCAGCGAAAATGCCAGAGAGGTGGGCTATGAGGACGGGCAGCTTGCCGTCAGCAGCAGGTTTATCCCCTATCGGAACGGTCTTTACTGTCTGGCCTATGACAAAGAGGGGGCGCTGAAGGCAGGGCGCCCGCCGGAGGAGGGCCTGGAGGCGCTGCCCCTTAAGGACGGCCGGATCCGCCGGATCTCGGAAAACGGCGAGAACTATCTGCTCTATGACCTGAAGCTCTCGGACAAACGCAGAACGATCTGGCTTCGGGGAATCTCCAGTGAAAGCGGGCGGGTGCCCGAAGCCGCTTCCCTTTTTAACGCCATTCTTTTTTCCATTCCCCTGCTTACGCTTCTGGCCGCGGCGGGAGGCTATCTGCTGGCCGGAAGATCGCTTAAGCCTATCGCTTCCATCTCAAAAACCGCTGAGGAGATCGGCTTAAGCGGGGATCTTTCCAGACGGATCGATGTGGAGGAAACCGGGGACGAGCTGCATCGTCTTGCCGGCACCTTTAACCGGATGTTTGACCAACTGGAGAAAAGCTTTGCGGCGGAAAAACAGTTTACGGCGGATGCCTCCCATGAGCTGCGCACGCCGATCAGTATCATTCTTGCCCAATGCGAATACGCGATTGAAAACGCCCGCGGCGAGGAGGAGCTCTACGAGGCCATCGGCGCCATCCAGAAGCAGGGCTACCGGATGTCCAGACTGGTGGAGGCGCTGCTTTCCTTTGCCAGACTCGATCAGCAAACGGAAACTGCCGCAGCGCAAACCGTCGATCTCAGCGCGCTTGCGGAGGAGGTCTGTCTGGAGCAGGCGGCGCTTTCCGAAAAAAATATCACGCTTTCCCGGGCGCTTCAGCCGGGAATAACCATGCAGGGAGATCCCTCCCTCCTTACCCGGATGCTGGAAAACCTGATCCGGAACGCCTTCCGCTATGGCAAAGAAAACGGGCAGATCATCGTCAGCCTGAAGCAGGCGGACAAGGAGATCCTGCTTACCATAGCAGACGACGGGATCGGCATCGCCGAAGAGGATCTCCCGCGGATCTGGGACCGTTTCTACCGCGCGGACAGATCCAGAACCTATCGTGAAGGCGGCGGGCTTGGCCTGGGCCTTTCCATGGTGAAGCAGATCGTTTCTTTGCATCACGGCAGCATCACGGCGGAAAGCCGGCCCGGGGAGGGAAGCAGCTTTTCCGTCCGCTTTCCCGGCGAAGGCTTATCCCCCGCAGTGCATCCCGAGGCGCTGTAAATAATTCGAGTACCAGAAACACATCCTATCGGAAACGAATTAAGCGCCCGCACTTTAATCAGCGCTTCCCTAAATGCGTTTACGATAAAAACAAAATTATCTGTTCAGAACCACTGCTTATGAATAAACACAGCACAGGAGGAATAAATGATCTGCGACAGCTGTACCTACTATGTTTATGACGAGGACTGGGAATGCTACTGCTGCGACATTTCCCTGGACGAGGATGAAATGTACCGTTTCCTTACCGGCACCAATCGCAGCTGCCC
>CAMOOZ010000313.1 GCA_946621895.1 uncultured Lachnospiraceae bacterium
AAAAGCTCCGAGAAAACGATCTGCTTCGGTTCCGCGCCAAGCGCGGTAAAGAGCGCCTCCAGCTGGAAATCAAAGCCTGTCCGGATCCTTAAGCCCTCCAGATCCTCCGGGTGTTCAATGGGCTTTTGGGAATTGGTCAGATGGCGAAAACCGCCGTCCCAGGCGTCGATCGCGCTGATCCCCTTTTCCTCCAGCCGGCCGTCCCCGGCCCATTCCTTAAACGGACCGTCCACAAAGGCGTAAGCCTCCGCGCTGTCCGCAAAGGCAAAGGGCATTCCGGGCACCGCATAGCGGGGATCATATTCCGCCAGCTCCCCTGCGGGAACGAGGCAGGCCTCGATGGTACCGTCCTTTGTCATGGAAAGGATCTGGGCGCCGCCGCCCAGCTCATAGCCCATATAGGTGTCGGCGCTGAGGGACCCGCCGGACAAGTCGGAAAGCCTTTCCGCGAAAAACTCCGCCGCCTCCGCTCCCGGCTCATCCGGAAAGCTGATCCCCGCCAGCACGAGCTTACACACGGGATCCTTCGAGACATCCTCGTCCTCCGCGGGCGCTTCCGCCTTCACATCCGCGTCCTGTTCCTGCCCTTCACCGGCCTTCGCTGCCAGCAGGGCCCGCTCCCTGTCCCTTTCTTCGGCCGCCTTCTCTTCCCTTTCCCGCAGGCTCCTGTGATCCTGCAGCACCAGAAAACCGCTGATCAGCAGGCATGCGCACATGCCCAGCAGCAGAAATATTTCAAGCACCTTCTTCAAGATATCTCCTTATCCTTCCCGGTTTTTCACATGATATGATGCCGGTGTCGTAAGTCCAATTTTGCTCCCGACGCCGTCATGATTGTACAATCCAATCTGCCAGCTCCTTGCCCGGGGATTTGGCTTTTGACATCATGATATCCCTACTCATTATGGATCGCCGCCAGCGGCGAAAGCTTCATCGCCCTTCTGGAGGGAAAGGAGCCCGATATCATCCCGCCCACCACGGCAAAGACCAGCGAGAGGCCGGCGAGCCAGAAGGGGATGTAGGAGATCTCTCCGCCGGCGCCGCCCATCAGGTCCGATCCGCTCATGGTCACATTCAGCACGGCGGAAAGCCCGAAGCTTAAGGCAAGCCCGATCACGCCGCCGATCAGCCCGATAAACCCGGCCTCCATCAGAAACATCGTCTGGATATTCCGGATGTCACAGCCCAGGACCTTCATCACGCCGATCTCCTTTGTCCGCTCATAGATCGACATCATCATGGTATTCGCGATACCGATCGCGGCCACAAGAAGGGACACCGCGCCGATCCCGCCCAGCACGGCCTCGATCATGTTCATCTGCTGCTGCTGGGACTGGATCCACTCGGAGTCATTATAAGTGTTATAACCGAGATTCCTGATCTGCGCATCCACTGCACTGACATTCTCCATATCATCGCAGATCACGATCAGCTGGTTGTAATAGATTTCCTTATAAGCCCTGCCGTTTTTTCTCGTTGGCTGGCCCGGGATCACGGAATTCTTGAATTCCTTTTTTAAGACCGGGATCAGCTTCTCGATATCGCAGTACACAGAGAAACTGTAGGGATGCCAGTCTTCCATCCCGCCGGCCGCCATGCCGCAGGTGGAAAAGAGATGCTTTTTCGGCGCCCGGACCGGTGTCCCGTTCTCATCGCTTCCGCCGTTCTGAAAAGAGTAGTATTTCTCCGTGTCCAGAATATACATAATGGAATCACGCATCGGGTCCACATCCGGCAGCACGCCTGTTTCCCAATAGCTTTTTCCGTTTTTCGTATTGAAATTCTGGATGACCATATTTCCGTAGAAAAGCTGCAGCTCCCTGTCTGACTCCTCGGGAAGCCTCCCCTGGCCCACATCGATCTTTAACTCATTCAGATAGCGCAGCGAGGTGCCCACCAGCTGCAGATAGCCGGAATATGCCCCGAATTTCCCGATGGTGTCGATCTGGAGCTGGGGCGCCACATATTCCACATGCTCCATCTGCAGAATATCCTTGATCAGATCCTCTGTCAGGTATTTCCGGTCCTTTTCGTTTGCCGCGCTGGTGTCCCCGGGATTTACGGTGATCTCCGTGAGGGAAACATAGTTCTGCATCTCCTCCATCACCGAGCGGTTAAGCCCGAGCCCCAGGCTCACCATGACCACGATGGAGGCCACGCCGATCACGACGCCCAGGATCGTGAGGATCGTCCGGACCTTGCGCTTGAAGAGATTCGAGAGGCTTAGGGCCAGCATGTCCGTCAGGCGCATTATCTCCTCCCGTCGTCCTCCTGGTCATTGAAATCATTGCGGGACGCGCGCCCGCTCTCCCGATCCATATCATCAGCTTCCGGCGCGCGGTAATCTGTCCGATCCGGCTACTCTGTTTTCGCCGCGCGGTAACCTGTCTGATTCATATGCTCTGTTTCCGGCACGCGGTAACCCGTCCGATCCGTGTACTCTGTTTCCGGCGCATGGTAACCTGTTTGCTCCGCGTACTCGGTTTCCGGCGCACGATAACTATCCTGCGCCATGCCCTCATCCTCAGACATCCCGGGTCTCGCCGCGGATTTCGGATTCATGGAAGACTCCGTCTTCTCCATCACGCTCAGGGCCTTCTCCGCTTCCTCATAGGCATCGATCTCGGCCTCCAGCTCCTTCGCCTCCTTCAGCTTACGCCGATGCTCCTTATGCTTCCGGAACAGGACGATCACGACGACCAGCAGAACGATCCCGCCCACAACGCTGAGGGCGATGATCAGGCCCATATTCGGGTCCTCTTCGGCCGGCATCTCCTCCTCCATGAAATCCCCCCGGCTGTACACGCCGGATTCCATATCCCAGCCGCTTTCGTCAAAGGCCTCGCTGACCGTCAGGATAAGCTTTTTCTCCACGGTCTGGATCTCGCCCTTCTCGTTTTCAAAGCTGACCTCGGCGGTGATCGTGCCGTCGTCCTGCGTGGCGGCCACGCCCGTCAGCATCGCATCCACATTGCCCGTGGCGCCGGGGGAAAGGTTGCCGAGAAAGGTGTCCCCTCCGGTGACAGAGGGCGCCTTAAACCTGACCCAGGTGTTGTAAAGCGTGGTCTTCCCGGTGTTGTAAACCCCGAAGGTGATGTTTGTCTGATCGCCCACCGTGATATCCGGCGGCACGATCTCGGGCTCCCCGGTCTCACAGCGGGAATCCTGCCAGATCGGAATGGACACGGAGGCCTTGTCCTGCAGGTTCATCTGATCCCTGCAGTCATAGGTCATGTTCACATCCAGCACATAGGGCTTCTGCGCAAGATCCGCCTTCGCGTTCAGCTCGATATTCAGGTCGCAGGTCTGCTTCGGCCCGATGGAATCCACATAGATCGAGCTGGAGCCGGAGGTGGGCAGAAAGGCGGCGTAGGTGTCCGTCTTATCGTTTCCCTCCACAACCGCTTCCATATTGAACAGGACATTGGTCACGGTCTGATCCTTGGAGGTGTTCTGAATATGGATCGTCACATTGAAATCCGTCCCCGCGCGGACATCCTGGGGCGTCGTCTCAAAGCCTGTCACGATGATCCTGGGCTGGGATTTCGGTTCATCCTCCTCGTCCAGATTGCCGTTTTCGGACTTGCCCGTGATCCGGATGTAGGTCGTGAGCTCACCTGTTTCCTCCGTCCCGTTGCGCGTATAGACAAAGGAGAATTTCAGGGGATAAAAGCCCGTCTTCACATCGTCCCTGACCGTGAAGATGAAACCGATATCCTGCCTCGTGGCGGTCATGTCCATCGCGTTCTGCCCGGTGTTGTTCACATAGGCCGGAAACGCGCGGACCGTCTGCACCTGCCCGGCGGAATCCGGGACAAAGGGCCACTCCGAGACCTTATTGCTGATCTCCGCCCGGACCACCACATCGTAGATCGGAGAGTCCGCGTAGTTGACAAGGGGGAGGGCGATCATCACTGTTTCCCCGTATTTCGCGCTGGGGGTGGAATAGGTGTTGTAAAGCGCGAGGAAGGAGGCGGTCTTCGTCTGCCCGCCGGTCAGGTAGGAATCCGCAATGGTCTTCGTGTTGTCCACCACATGATCCACCTGATCATTGCCGCCGGCATCCTTGATCTGCTGCTCCGCCGCGGACAAAAGCTCCTGCAGGCGCTTCGTGAGCTGCGTGTCGGTATGGTTGGCCTCGATCAGGCCCTTGATATAGATCTGCAGATTATCCCGCGCGGTGTCCTTGTAATCGTTTGCGCGTGCGGTAATGCCGAATACGGGAAACAGACACAGTGCAAGGATCAGGCAAAGGCAGGGAAGCGAAAAAGCGCGGTTTCCCCACTGCCTGTCAGCTGCTGCGGTTTTCTTCCTCCTGCTCAAAAAGAGGGGAAGGGTGGCCCTAACCCGGTTAAACTTGTTTCCCATGGATCAGCTCTGCTCCTTATCTTCTATGATCAGACCATCCTGGATCCGGATGATCTTATCCGCATACGCGGCAAGATGGTCGTCATGGGTGACCATCACGAGGGTCCTGCCCTGCTTTGTTACCACATCCCGCATCAGACCCATCATCTCCTCGCTCGTCCGCGAATCCAGGTTTCCCGTGGGCTCGTCTGCAAAAATGATCTCCGGTGAGACCACCAGGGCCCTTGCCATGCCCACCCGCTGCTGCTGTCCGCCGGACATCTGTGTGGGACGGTGCTTTGCATAGCGGGAAAGTCCCACCAGCTTAAGCATCTTTTCCGCCTCCTGCAGCCGCTTTTTTCTGCCCACGCCCTGAAAGGACAGAGGCAGCGCGATATTCTCCAGCGCGGTCATCGAGGGCAAAAGATTATAGGACTGAAAAATAAAGCCCACATGCTCCCTCCGGAAGCGCACGAGCTGATTTTCCTTCTTATGCTCCATATGCTCACCGATCAGGATGATCTCGCCCTTTGTCGGAGGTTCCAGTCCCGCAAGCATATTTAAAAGGGTGGATTTTCCAGATCCGGATGTTCCCACGATGGAGCAGAACTGCCCCCGTCTGATCTGAAAACTCACCCCGTTTAATGCTCTTACCCGTTCCTCGCCCAGCCTGTAGATCTTATAGAGATCCTTTACCTCGATCACCACCGGCCGGGCTGCGGAAGGCAGATGTTGTGTTTCACACGCCATAGGCTACATTATATAGAATCGGAGGGGGAATATCAATCCTTGGGCGGTTTGGCGTTTTGGCTGTAAACAGTGAAAATCAAAATTTCTTCTTGTCCCCGGCATCAGATCGTGATACAATTTCCCCTAACTTAAGCAGTCATTTCTGAAGCGGCAGCTGCTCTTATTCATTTTCCTGCACAGCCTCCGCATCCTCTGCATTCTGCAGAAACACATGAAATCCCTGCTTGTTATCAGATCAGTCCGGCAGGGAGAAGAATCCGCCATTAAGCTTCTTTCTGTCAGATATGTACTCAAATCCCGGATTTATCCGGAATCCAGTGCTCCGGGGCTATAACTACATTCACACAGAAAGGAGATGCCTATGGCCATGATCAACAGAAACTTTAAGGACACTGTCTTCAGGATGATCTTCGGGAATGATCGGAAGGCGCTGCTGAGTCTCTACAATGCGGTGAACGGGAGCGATTACACCGATCCAAACGAACTGGTGATCAACACGCTGGAGGATGCGGTGTATGTTTCCAAAAAGAATGACATGTCTTTCGTTTTCCGGCATACGCTGAATCTTTACGAGCATCAGTCCACGCTGAATCCGAACCTTCCGCTGCGAAACCTCTTCT
>CAMOOZ010000314.1 GCA_946621895.1 uncultured Lachnospiraceae bacterium
AGATTCGGCTGCATGCTGATCGTGCTTTCCATGCTGGCGGGCTGCCTTGGCGCCGCGCCCCGGCGTTCCCTGGCTGCGGAGGCGGCGGATGCCCCTGTGCAGGAGGCCGCGGAGCAGGAGAGCGGGACCACAGAGGAGACGGTTCCTCCCGCTGCAGTGATCCCGCCTGAGGATCAGCACGCGGAGGAGAAGGAGGCGGACGCTGCGCCGGGGGATGAGTCGGGCAGTCATTCCGTGGAGGATACTGCCGGCGCGGCTGCCGGAGAAGATAAGGCCGCGGCCGGGGAGCAGAATGTGCCTGCGGATTCCATGGATGCCCAGAACGGGGAGACCGGAGCGGCAGGACAGGCTTCGGATCAGGATGGCGCGAAGACAGGAGAGACGGCGCAGGATTCAGGTCAGGGCGGTGCGAAGGCCGGGGAGACATCACAGGATCCGGCTCAGGGCGGCACGACATCCGGGGAGACGGCGCAGGATCCGAACCAGAGCGGCACGACATCCGGGGAGACAGCGCAGGATCCGGGTCAGGGCGGCACAGGAGCCGGGGACACGGAGAAGCTTCCCGAAGACGGCGCCGAGGTCTCCGGGGACGCGGAGAATACAGGCGGATCGAAAGACCCTGCGGAGGAGAAGGAGCAGGCGTCCGACGAGGAACAGAAGGAAGATGAGATCCTGCCGGAGGACGGGGAAGAGAAGGAAAAGCAGGAGGAGCAGGAGAAAGAAAAGAAAGAGGAGAAAAAGGAAGAAGAGATCCGGGAGGAAGAGCAGGAGACGGAAGACACCGATGAGGAGGTGACCGCCTTTGACGAAGGGGGACCCGCCAGCCTTGAGGAGGGCAGGGTCCGCTACGGCGATCATCTGTATGAGATCCGGGACGGCCGGGTGTACCGTGATGATGTGCTGATGGCGGACGCGGGCAGCGATCTGGACCGCCTCGTCGTGGCCGGGGATATCCTTTACGCCGTAAACGCGGACACCGAGGAGTGGATCGAGGTGGATCGCTCGATGGCGCCCGTATCGGAGGAGGACACGGAGGAGAACAATGTGCCCCTGCATTCCCATGCGATCGCGCATCCGGAAAATGAAAGCAAGGTGTACCGCTTCGCGAGGCTGAAGCTTTCGGTGAACATGGCCGCAGCCTGCGGCATTCTGGCCAATATCTATGCGGAATCCTCCTTTGATCCCCACGCCAGCTGCATTGATACGAACGGGCTCACGAGCTACGGGATCTGCCAGTGGAACGGCGGACGGTTTACGAAATTAAAGAATTACTGTGAAAACAGAGGACTTGACTATACAACGCTCGAGGGCCAGCTGGATTATCTTGCCTATGAGCTGAGGACCTCGGAGCGGGGCGCCTTCATGACGGTGAAGAGCGTCCCGGACACGGCGGAGGGCGCCTGGGAGGCCGGTTATAACTGGGCCAGGAATTTTGAGCGCTGCGCTGCCAGATTCCATCAGGGCCGGGCGGATTACGCGAAGGAGCATTACTGGCCCAAGGCGCCGGAATGGACGCTGGAAGGGGAAGAGGAGGACGGAAACGCCGAGCCCGAAACGATCGACTGGGGGGATGTGCTCCCGGAGGATATTCCGGAAAACGGGATCCTGCCCCGCGGGATCTGGGTGTCCGGGGTGGAGGATTTCCTTTATGACGGGCAGGAAAAGACCCAGCGCTTCCGGGTTTATTACGGCAACCATCTGGCCGAGGAGGGCGTGGAATACGAGGCCAGCTATAAAAACAATGTGAACGCGTATTCCCTGCGCCCCGGTGATCCGGGCTTCTGGGCAATGAAGGCCCCCCGTGTGGTGGTGAGCTTTAAGGGAGAGTATTCCGGCAGCAGGGCGTTCTATTTCACGATCTCTCCGGCGGATATCACGGAGGGCAAAACGGAAGAGCTTTTGTGCGTGTACAACGGGGAAAAGCAGGCTCCCGTTCCCCGGCTGAACCTGAGGGGAAGAATACTGAAATACGGACGGGATTTCACGGTTTCGGAATATGCGGAAAATGCCGAAGCAGGGCTTTCCGGACGCGCCGACCGGGATGTGACGGAGAAGATCACGCTTAAAGGCATCGGGAATTACACCGGTGAGCTTGAACAGGAGATCCGCATCCTTGCGGAAAAGGACGGGAAGGGCAGGACCAGGATCCCGATGGAGGAGCTCGTGATCGGGAAGCTTTCTCCCGTGCGCTATACGGGCACGCCGGTGAGGCCGGAGGTGAATGTTTACTATCCGGGAAAACAGCTGACGCTCAGAAAAGGCGGGGATTATACCGTGGAATATCTCGCCAACCAAAACGCAGGAACGGCTTACGCCCTGGTAAAGGGGCTTGCCGATGAGGGAAAAAACAAACGCCTGTCCTTCGTGGGCACGATACGGATCCCCTTCGTGATCGAGGGCGAGGACATTGCGGAGGCAGCGGTGAGCGGCATTTCCGAAGAGGGTTATCCCTATACCGGGCGCCCCGTCTATCCCGATGGCCTGACGCTGACCACGCCGGCCGGTGAGCGGCTTCAGGAAGGCGAGGATTATATCGTGAAGCTTAAGCGCTCGGCGGATGCGGGAAACACTGAAGCGATGATCATCGGAAGAGGCGGTTTTACGGGAAGGATGACCGTGCAGTACAGGATCACGCCGAGGGATATCGCCGATGCCCTCGTCAATGACGGGGGAACGCTTGCGGCGCCTTATGCGAAGGGCGGCGTGCGGCCCGTCACCAGGCTGCGGCTCGAGGGCAGGCTGCTCGAGGAGGGGACGGACTATTCTGTTTCCGCGAAAAATCACACCGCCCTTTATGAGGATCCGGAATTTGCCGGGGAGAATGCGCCGGAGCTTACGATCACGGGAAAGGGAAACTATTCCGGTGAGCTGGTGCTTCGCTATCTGATCCTGCAGAAAGATTTCCGCCGGGTAGATATTTCCGCCGATGACGCGGTCTGGTCCGGCAGCAGGGAAACGCTTTTTTCCGCACCGCTGCTGCGGGATTCCGTCAGCGGCAGGGCGCTTGAGGAGGGCGTGGATTACGAGGCGCCCGCGTATTTCGTCGTGGAGCAGGGGGAAGAGGGCGAGGAGCTGATCCCTCTTGAGGAATATGAAGATCCGGCTCCCGGGACAGTGATCCGGGTCACGGCTGCGGGCCGCGGCGCCTACAGCAGCGATCCGATCTCCGCAGACTATACGGTGCTGCCCGGGGAGCTTGAGGATCCGGCGTTTCTGCCGGGAAAGGAAGAGGAGGGTCTCCTCTTCGAATAGGCCTGTGATACGGGACAAATGTTCTGTAACTTTTTGTTGCAATCCCCTCCCCGCGGGGTTATAATAGCTTCCGCGTGAAAGCCTCCGATAATGTGCAGGAAAGGAGGGGATAGCAGCAGGTTTTCATCATGCCTTATCTATGGCAGTTCTTTAGCTTCTGAAGAAGCTTCTTATGGCAAGTTGTTTGCCTTTTCACATTCATGAGTACCTCATGATCAACGGAAAAAATACTCTTGATCCGGAAATTTATTGAATCATCCTTTTTGGAATGCTTGATTGATTGTTTTAAATAAGTTTTTTTTCGGGCAGGGCGTGCCTGTCCGGCCGGCACGGGAGAGCTTCACGCTGTTTTTGGATGTGGTCAGTGAAGAAATGAATGAAGAAAGCTGTTGTTACAGGGAGCAGCGAAGCTGTGCATAACAGGCTGCGAACAGTAACAGGATGTCCGCCCCGGACCGTCTGCGGGAGCACCCTCCATGCAGGTGATGTCCGGGGCGGCGTCTTTTTCCGCGGAAGCGCGATGCGTTTAATCACACCTCGAAGCGCAGGGAGAGGCCGGAAGCGGCAGGGAGTTAAGGTGCCTGCCGGCGCCCGGTTATGCTATAATAGAATCCTTACGGGTGCGTAAACTGACACGAAAGGGGTGTGGATGAGAAAATTCATGGTTTTGATCCTGGTCTTTCTGCTTCTGGCTGTGGGAGGCTATTACGGTGTGAGGTTTTATCTGGATAAATACGGTTATTCCGAAGAAAAGGCGGATCTGAAGAGTTACTTTTCGATGCAGGGCGGCGGCGACGCGGCGCTCTGCCTGGGCGAGGAGCTGCTTGCGGACAGAGGCACAATGCGGGAGGGCGAGGTGTATATCGGGCTGGATACCGTGCACCGCTATTTTGAACCCCGCTTTTTTTATGACCGCGGCGAGGGCAGGCTTCTCTATACGACAGATGATCATACGGACTGGGTCATGCCCGGTGAGAAGGCTGTACACACGAAGGAAGGCGCGGCCGCCCTTGAGGTCATGCCGGTCTACGCGGAGGGGGAGCAGGTCCTGATCTCCCTTTCCTTTCTGCAGCGCTATGTCCGTATGGAATATCATATTTATAAGGAGCCGTACCGCGTCCAGCTGTATACGGAATGGCCGGAGCGGGATACGGCCAGGGTGATGCATCCGACGATGCTCCGGTTAAGGGGCGGGGTGAAAGGCCCGGTGCTGAGAGCCCTGGAGGAGGGCGAGGAGCTGGAGATCCAGGAATCCCTGGAAAACTGGTCCAGGGTAAAGACGGAGGACTGCTTTACCGGGTATGTGGAGAATAAGGAGCTGGGGGAATATAAAAGGACGGCAAGGAGCGCCCCGGAGGATCCATCCCCGGAGTATGTATCCTTTACCCGGGCGGAGAAGATCTGCGTGGCCTGGCACCAGGTGATGAGCGCCGCCGGCAGGGAGGTCCTGACTGAGGGCTTAAGCCGTGTGGAGGATAAGGGGAGCATCACGGCTGTTTCCCCCACCTGGTTTTCCGTGAGCTCAAATGAAGGGGAGATCACCTCCCTTGCAAACGAGGATTATGTGAAGGCCGCCCACGAACAGGGGCTTCAGGTCTGGGCGCTGGCGGATAACAATATCAATTATCTCTATGATATGGATACCTCTGTCTTTCTTTCCTCGGAAACCGCGAGACAGAGGGCCTGCGCGGAGCTGGTGGAGCTTTCGGCGCGCTTCGGGATCGACGGGATCAATATCGATTTTGAGCAGATCCCGCAGGAAATGGGGGAGTGTTATCTGCAGTTCATCCGTGAGCTGCATGTGGCCACAAGGGCGGCGGGCCTTGTGCTTTCCGTGGATATTCCCCAGGCCAGGGAGTATTCCGCCCACTATGGCTGGAGGGAGCTGGGGGTCATGTGCGACTATGTGATCATGATGGGATATGATGAGCATTATGCGGGTTCCCCCGAGGCGGGAAGCGTGGCCAGCATCGGCTATGTGCAGGAGGGGCTGCAGGCGCTGCTGGATGCCGGCGTGCCGCCGGAAAAGCTTGTAAACGGCGTGCCCTTTTATACGCGGATATGGAAGCATGCCGGGGGGGAGCTGACCTCGGAGGCGCTGGGGATGCAGGGCGCCGCGGATTTTGTGGAGCGAAACGGGCTTACCTCCGTCTGGAACGAGGAGACCTGCCAGAATTATGCCGAGGGGGAGGTGGACGGCACCGTCTGCCAGGTATGGCTTGAGGACGCGGATTCGCTGGGGGCGAAGCTCTCCGTGATGAATGCGATGGGGGCAAACGGTGTGGCCTGCTGGAAGCTCGGGCTGGAGGACAAAAGCGCCTGGGAGGTCATCGGGCGCTATATGCGGGGGGAGATCGGCTGATGGGGACGCGGAAGCCGCAGCCCGGGGAGGCGCTGGCGGAGCGAAAGCAGCAGTCCGAGACGGAGGCGCTGGCGGAGCGAAAGCTGCGGCCCGAGACGGAGGTGCTGGCAGAGCGAAAGCTGCATTCCGGGGAGTCGTTGGCGGGGCGAAAGCCGCAGTCCGGGGCGGAGGCGCTGCCGGAATTAAAGGCGCTGCCCGTAATACAGACGCAGGTGCTGCAGGCGCTGAGCGGAGGAACTCCGGATCCGGACGCCATCCGCAGGGCGGCATCGGTCCTTAAGGCAGGCGGGCT
>CAMOOZ010000315.1 GCA_946621895.1 uncultured Lachnospiraceae bacterium
CCGGAGACAGCATATAATCCGGCGGGGTCCGTATCCGGGATGCCTTTGGACGCAGGGAGGACGGCGCCGGAAAGGCCGGGGGCCGCGGAGCAAACCATTCCCGAAATGCCGCCGGAAGCAGGGAATTCCGGATCGGAAATGCCGCGGGACACAGCGGAGACGCATTCCCCGTGGCAGGACGGACAGCAGCCTCCGCTCTGGCAGAAGGGCAGCGAAACCTCCGGGCAGCAGGCATCGTCCGGAGAAAGAGGGATTTTTTCAGGAGGATCAGTCTGAAGATATGATTCAGCAGTCAAAAGTCTTCTCTCATGAATCACTTTTGACTGGCAAACCATATATGGGCGAACAAAGCGATTGACACGGTCCGTTGACATTGGGGAGCCTGACCATGTTTGATATCCGGGAGGAACTGAAAAAGCTGCCGGCCTCGCCGGGAGTCTATATCATGCGCGATGCTTCGGACAGCGTGCTGTATGTGGGCAAGGCCGTGAACCTGCATAACCGGGTCTATTCCTATTTCCGGAAGATCACGGGCAGGGGCCCGCAGATCGAAAGGATGGTGCAGAGAGTCTCCTGGTTCGAATATATCGTCACGGATTCGGAGCTGGAGGCGCTGGTGCTGGAAAACAACCTGATCAAGGAGCACCGTCCGCCCTACAACACGATGCTGAAGGACGACAAGACCTATCCCTATATCAAGGTCACGCTGGGAGAGGCCTTTCCCCGGGTCCTGTTTTCCCGGGAAATGAAAAAGGATAAGTCAAAGTATTTCGGACCCTTTCCCAGCGCGGGCGCCGTCCGGGAAACGATCGAGCTGTTAAACAAGCTTTTTTTTCTCAGAACCTGCAGCCGGCGGCTTCCGGAGGATATCGGGAAGGAGCGCCCCTGCTTAAACTTTCATATCCATCAGTGCAAGGCGCCCTGTCAGGGCTATATCACGGAGGAAAACTACAGGGAGAATGTAGAGCGGGCGCTGAAATTTTTATCCGGCGACTACGGCCTTCTGCTGAATGAGCTGAAGGCAAGGCTGGAGAGCGCCGCGGAAAGGCTGGATTTTGAGGAAGCCTCCCGGATAAAGGAAATGTATTTAAGCGTCCAGGCCGTGGCGCAGCGGCAGAAGCTTTCCGATGCGGACGGCGAGGACCGGGACATCATCGCCGCGTATATGGATGGCGGCGATGCCGTGGTGCAGGTCTTTTTTGTCCGCGAGGGGCGGCTGATCGGCAGAGAGCATTATTATATGACACAGGTTTCGGAGGAGGATAGGGCGGGGGTCTTAAGCGTTTTTGTCCGCCAGTTTTATGCCGGGACACCCTTTGTTCCCGCGGAGCTGATGCTGCAGGAGGAGCTTGAGGATGCGGCGCTCCTGGAGGAATGGCTTTCCGCGAAACGGGGAACGAAGGTGCGCCTGCTCTTTCCCAGACGCGGAAATAAAGAGAAGCTGGTGGAGCTGGCCGCAAAGAACGCGGAGCTTGTGCTTTCCCAGGATCGGGAACGGATCCGCCGGGAGGAGGGCCGCACGATCGGGGCGGCAAAGGAGATCGCCGAGCTTTTAGGGCTTTCCGGCGCGTCGCGGATGGAGGCCTATGATATCTCCAATATCAGCGGTTTCGCGAATGTGGGCAGCATGGTGGTCTTTGAAAAGGGGAAACCGAAGAAAAGCGACTATCGCAAGTTCAGGATCAAAACCGTTTCCGGGCCGGATGATTATGCCTGCATGCGGGAGGTGCTGACCAGGCGCTTTATTCACGGGATGGAGGAAAGGGAAAAGGAGACCGCGGAGGAATACGGCTCCTTCACCCGTTTCCCGGATCTGCTGCTGATGGACGGCGGCAAGGGCCAGGTGAATATCGCGCTGGAGGTGCTTGCCGAGCTGAAGCTGGACATCCCGGTCTGCGGCATGGTCAAGGATGATCACCACAGGACCCGGGGCTTGTATTATCAGAATGAAGAAATCCCTATCGACACGCATTCCGAAGGCTTTAAGCTGATCACCAGGATCCAGGACGAGGCTCACCGCTTCGCGATTGAATTTCACCGCTCCTTAAGGAGCAAATCCCAGATTCAGTCCGTGCTGGATGAGATCCCGGGGGTCGGGCCGAAGCGCAGGAAGGCGCTGCAGACAACCTTTTCCTCCATCGCGGAGATCAGACAGGCAAGCATGGAGGAGCTGGCCGCCGTGCCGGGAATCCCGATGAAGGCGGCGAAGGAGATCTGGGGATATTTTCATGAGGACGAGAAAATGGAGGGGAAAAAGCAGTGAGCGAGCTCAAACCGCAATTGCTTTGTTCGCTTACTATAAATTTGGAAAGGAGAAAATCCGAGCAGAAATCGGATAAGGCATAATTTATGGCAGTGAAGCTGAAGGATCTGGCGGAAAAGATGAAGATGGAGAATCTGACGCCGGAGCTGGATATTTCCAAACTGAAGATCACGCAGCCGGATATCAATCGTCCGGCGCTGCAGCTTACCGGCTTTTTTGAGCATTTCGATGCGGCAAGGCTCCAGCTGCTGGGGTTTGTGGAGGCTGCCTATATCGAAACGATGAGCGACGAGCGAAAAAAGGAGATCTACGGGGAACTGATGAACTATCCGATCCCGGCCTTCGTCTTCTGCAGATCCCTGCAGCCCGACGCGCTCTTCATGGAAAGCGCCCATAAGCACCATATCCCGGTGTTTTCCTCAAAGGAATCCACCTCCGCCTTTTTCGCCGAGGCCACGCGCTGGCTGAATGTGGAGCTGGCGCCCTTTATGTCCGTCCACGGGGTTCTGGTGGATGTCTATGGCGTGGGGCTTCTGATCACGGGAGAAAGCGGCATCGGCAAGTCCGAGGCGGCCCTGGAGCTGGTGAAAAGAGGGCACCGCCTGGTCACGGACGATGCCGTGGAGCTGCGGAAGGTCAGCGATGAGACGCTGGTGGGCTCCGCACCGGACATCACCCA